>JACCSF010000042.1 GCA_013813135.1 Thermoleophilaceae bacterium
GGGTCGCGCGGGTGCGCGTCGGGGGTGGGAGGGGAGGACCGCTCGGGGTTTCCCGTGGCGGACTCGGGAGCGCCGGAGCGCCAACCCTCGCGCGCGCCGGCTCGAGAACGATTGGCCACCCGTACGACAACGTCGCTACCAGCACGCTCGCCCGTCGAACTCGTTTCGGGGCCAGGGGCCACCTCGTGCGGCTCGGCAGGAGCAGGTCGATCGTTCCCGGGACCGCCGGTCGACACGATCGGGACCGCTACGGCTCCTCCGATGGAGGCCGCCGCGATGAGGCCGCCCAGCCAGCTCTTCACCACCACGGTGGTCGCGCCGGCACCGCCGGCCACCTCGGCCGCGCGGCCGGGCTGGTCGGGTGTCCAGCTCAGCACCGCGGGGGGCACAAGCGCGGCGGCGGTGGCCCGCATGGCGTTGCGCGCGCGGTTCAGAAGCTGGCGAACGGCGCCGTCGCCGACCCCCAGGGCATACGCGATCTCGTCGTAGCTGCGCCCCTCGAGCTCCCGCAGGAGCAGCGCGTCACGCTGACGCGGCGGCAGGTCCTCGAGCGCAGTCATGACAGCGGCCAGGCGCTCGCGCCGGCTGAATATGTCCTCGGGCAGGTCCCCACCGGGCAGGTCCTCGGACAGCTGCTCGTCGGGGCGCCGGCGCTGACGCAGCTGATCGACGGCGACGTTGTGCGCGATCCGATACAGCCAGGGGCGCAGTTCAGCCCCGCAGCGGCCGCCGGCGATCGCCGCGTGCGCGTTGACGAAGGTCTGCTGAACGGCGTCCTCGGCCCGGTCCGCGGACAGGATTCGACGGCAGTAGCGCAGCAGCTGGTCTCGGTAGCGAGCCACCAGAGCCTCGAACGCAGGCTCGCTCCCGGATCGCACAAGCGCCGCGAGGCGGTGGTCGGGTTGCGATCGCATCAGTGGCCCGCGCGCGTGGCGGGCGATGTAGGACAGCGCCCCCGGGCTCATCCCGTGGGTATCGGCCCCGGCCGCCTCGGACTGAATCCACCAGCCCTCCCCTAGCGAAATGTCGACCGCGTTCCGCCAGGGCTAGCATTGCCCGCCGCATGTCCGCCCCCGGGAACACCGCCGCCGATCTCGCCGAGCGCCTGCTCGCCGGCGACAAGCGCGCGCTCGCGCGCGCGATCTCGCTCGTCGAGAACGACGACCCGGAGGGCTGGGCGCTGGTGCGCGAGGTCTACCCGCATACCGGAAAAGCCGCGATCGTCGGATTCACCGGTCCGCCCGGGGTCGGCAAGTCCACACTGATCGGTCGCCTGATCGATCACGTGCGCGGACGCGAGCGCGAGGTCGCCGTCCTGTCGATCGATCCCAGCTCGCCGTTCACCCAGGGCGCCCTGCTCGGCGACCGCATCCGGCTCACCGACCACTTCCTCGATCCGGGGGTGTTCATCCGCTCGATGGCCAGCCGCGGGTCGCTGGGCGGTCTGTCCGAGGCCACGCTGCAGGCGGTGCTGCTGATGGACGCGAGCGGGAAGGACGACGTCTTTCTGGAGACCGTCGGCGTCGGGCAGGCCGAGGTGGACATCATCGATCATGCCGACACCGTCGTGCTCGTGCTGATGCCGGGGTCGGGCGACTCCGTCCAGGCGCTCAAGGCCGGCGTAATGGAGATTCCCGACGTGATCGTCGTCAACAAGTCCGACCACCCGCTCACCGACACGATGGTCCGCGAGATCCGCGGGACGCTGTCGCTCGCCCCGCAGGAGGGCTGGCGCGTGCCGATCGTCAAGACGGAGGCGAGCCGCTCCGAGGGCATCGACGAGCTGGCCGAGAAGATCGAGGAGCACCGCGCGTTCATCGAGGAGCAGGGCACGCTCGCCGAGCGCCGCCGTCGCAACCTGATGAACGAGGTGCTGGCGCTGGCCGCCGCGCGGCTGCGGCGCCGGCTCGAGGCACAGGTGAGCGAGGACGAGTCGGTGCAGGAGCTGCTGGACGAGGTGGTGGCGCGCCGCCTCGATCCGGCCAGTGCGGCGGCAAAGCTGCTGGAACGCGAGCTGTAAGCCCAGCTGCGGGGTAGGCTCGCGGCATGTCTTCTTCTCGCTCTTTCCGACTAAACCCGGGGGAGCCGGTGCCCGACGAGGTACGCCGCGTGGCACACGGCCGGATCGACCACGCGCTCGACGAAGTGCTCGGCAGGTCCGACAGCACCCGCGAGGAGGCGGTGCACGAGGCGCGCAAGGACATGAAGAAGCTGCGTGCGCTGTTGAGGCTGGTGCGCGGCGAGCTGGGCGACCCCGTCTACAGCAGCGAAAACGCCTCCGCCCGCGACACCGCCCGCGAGCTCGCAGGCGTGCGCGACGCCGACGTGATGCTGGCCACCCTGGGCGACCTGGAGGAGCGCTACGGGGAGCTGCCCGGGGCCGGTCGCCGGCTGCGCCCCGCGCTCGTCGCCCACCGCTTCCGGACGTCGGCCGGCTCGCTCACGCCCGCGTCCAAGGCCGCCGCCGAGTCGCTGAGTGAGGCCCGCGACCGGGTAGCGGACTGGCCGCTCGAGACCGACGGCTTCGAGGCCTTCGAGGAGGGCCTGGGGCGGATCTACCGCCACGGCCGGCGCGACTTCCTCGCCGCCCAGAAGCTACCCAGCGCCGAGCTCATCCACGAGTGGCGCGAGCGGACCAAGGACCTCTGGTATCACCTGTCGCTGCTCGAGGACACCTGGAAGCCGGTGGTGAGCGCGCTGTCCGACGAGGCACACGAGCTCTCCGACCGACTCGGCGACGACCACGACCTCGCGGTCCTGCTCGACTGGGCGTACCGTCACGCCGGAGAGCTCGACGGTGCCGACCCGGTGTTGCGCAGCTTCGACGCGATCGTCGATCACCGCCGCAGGGAGCTCCAGGTGGAGGCGTTCGCCTACGGCGCGCGCCTCTACTCCGACAAGCCGAGCATATTCGTCGGCCGGCTCGAGGGCTGGTGGGACGGCGCCCGGCACGCGCGGCGCGCCGAGGCGGCTCGTCGCTAGGCCGCTTCGTCGTGCTGCTGGATCAGGCGCTTCGGCGCCGTACGGCGATGTCGGCCATGGTCGCCAGTCTGGCAGCGTCAGGTCAGCGAGCCGCCGCCCCAGCGCACGTCGGCGTACAGCCAGGCCGCGATGCCGAGCGTGACCAGCGCCAGGGCGAGCCCCACCCGCGGCGCGCGACGCAGCCCCAGCGCCACCAGCGGGACCGCCAGCGGTAGGGCGGGGATCAGGTGGCGAGCGGCGAACCAGGGCCCCGTCGCGGCGGGCGCGAACAGGACCGCCACGACGAGCTGAACGCCGAGCACTGCCGCGCAGCGGCCGGCGGCCAGCTCGATCTCGCGCAGCTGGGAGACCGCGCGGGAGAGGCGGTCGCGGCGCGAGCGCCACAGCCACCAGAGGCCCGCGAAGGCGAGCGCGAACAGCGGCGCCCAGCGCAGCAGGCCGTAGTCGGGGTCGGCGAACAGCGAGCCGACGCGCTGGAGGCGCTCGAGGTAGCCGACGGCGGAGGAGGCGCCCGTGGCGCTCTCGGCGGCCGAGTAGGGCGTGGGGCCCGCGTAGAGGGCCTCGTTGATGCCGACGCAGAGAGCGACGCTGAACAGCGCCACCTCCACGCTTCCGATCGTGAGCGTGCGCCTGCTTGAGCGCCACAGCGCGCGGGCCGCGAAGACGCCGATCACGACGCCGGCGGGCACGAAGCGCACGCCGAGCCAGGGCAGCGCTCCGAGCAGGGCGAAGCAGCCGAAGGCGCGAAGCCGGCCGAGGCGCTCGTCGAGCTTGACCGCGAGCAGGACGGCGCCCGCGAGCGCGGCGCCGGCGCTCAGCTCGGGATAGACGGCGGTGCTGTAGGCGAGCAGGGGAGCGCTGAGGCCGGCGACCGCGGCGGCGCCGAGCGCCCACGGGTCCGGGACGACTCGGTGGGCGAGGCGGTAGGCCAGTGTCAGCGCGAGCGCCGCGAGCGCGGCCAGGAACAGCTCGACGCCCTTGGCGCCCGCGAGGGCGTAGGCCGGCAGGATCAGCAGCGGGAAGCCGACGCCGTACGGCTCGTTGAGCCGGCCTTGGGTGCGCTCGCCGCGGGGCTTCAGAGTGCCCGGATGGAAGTCCGCGTACGCGCGCGAGGCGTACTCGTCGGTCACGTCGACGTCGCCGTCATGGGCGAGCGACTCGGCGGCGAGCAGGTAGTGGGGCTCGTCGCCCGCGTAGTCGGAGTTGCCGCGGGCGTCGAGGCCGAGCGTGGCCGCGTACGCGCCGAACAGCAGCAGCCACAGGGCGAGGGCGCGGCGCATGGCGGGGCAGACTAGGGCTCGCAGCGGCGTCCGCCCGGGGTCGTGCCCATACGCTTGCTACCATGACATCAATGCGCCAGGTAACGCTTCGACTGCCCGACGAGCTCAGCGACCGCCTAAAGCAAGCCGCTGCCGAGCGCGGCGACAGCGTGAACGCGTACGCCTCGGCCGTGCTCTCGGCTGCCGTCGACCCCGAGCTGGCGGGAGACGAGGCGGCCCGGGTGCGCGAGCGCCTTGCTCGGGCAGGGC
>JACCSF010000058.1 GCA_013813135.1 Thermoleophilaceae bacterium
CAAGGAGCCCGTCCGCGCTGCAGCCCGCGGGAGTCGGACTGCGCGTCTACACGCGCGGCGGACGGAGGCTCTTCGCTCACCGGTTCGGAAACAAGACGTTGGACGTCCAGGTCGCTGGAGGCTACGCGTACGCGCTTAGCTCACGCGCGCTCCGCATCGTCCGCGTGCGCTCGGGAAGGGTCCTCCGTGAGTCTGGCCGACCACCCTCGGGAGAGACTCGCATTCTGAGCAGCCGCCTCGGCAGCGGATACCGCTGCGGCTGAAGAGCTGGGCCATTCGGTGGCTGAACTGCGTTGGCGCCGCTCCTTCTACTTTGCCAAGTGAAAGCGGGCGTATCCCGAAGCGAGGCGCAGATGATCGCGTCGGACGACGAGCAGGAGCGCACGTCGAGACTGCTGCTCCTCGAGGTGGCTGTCGGGAAAAAAGGGGGGGTGCCGTCCGGTCAGGTTAGGAGCCTTCGGTCATGGCTATGAACTTCATCAGCTGTGATCGGAATCAGGTGTTCTTGATGCCGCCGTTACTGAGCGAGTGGCTGCCCGACGACCACCTGGCGTGGACGGTGCTCGACGCTGTTACCGAGATGGATCTCGGCGCGTTCTATCGCGCCTATCGCGCCGACGGTCATGGCCGGCCCGCCTACGAGCCGTCGATGATGGTGGCGCTGCTGCTCTACGCCTACGCGCGCGGAAATCGCTCGTCGCGCGCGATCGAGCGCGCCTGCGTCGAGGACGTCGCGTATCGAGTCGTGGCGGGGAACCTCGTCCCTGATCACTCGACGATCGCGGATTTTCGCGTGCGCCACGAGGCCGCCCTTGCCGAGCTGTTCACGGGCGTGCTCGGGCTCTGCAGGCAGGCGGGGCTGGTGTCGGTCGGGGTGATCGCGATCGATGGAACGAAGATTCAGGCGAACGCCTCGCGCGAGGCCAATCGCGGCTACGGGCAGATCGCCCGCGAGATCCTCGCCGAGGCGGCGGAGACAGATCGACGCGAGGATGAGCTTTATGGGGAGGCGCGCGGCGATGAGCTGCCTGAACGGCTTCGGACGAGCGAGGGGCGCCGCGCCGCGCTGCGGGAGGCAAAGGCAAAGCTCGAGCGCGAGGCGGGCCGCGAAGCGCGGCCAGACAGCGACGAGCGGGAGGGCGCCGGCGTGGAGATCGAGCTCGACCCGGAGCGGTTCGTCACCCGCAGCCATGGCCGGCGCGCCTGGTTTCGCGAGGCGCGCCGCGGGCTGGACGAGCAGCGCGAGCAAGAGGCGCGCCCTATTGCGCGCTCCCGTCTCGAGCGGCTCGGAGAGTCAGCGCGCCGGTTGGAGGAGGAGCTCGCGGTCGAGCACTTGGCTAACGCGGCCTACGAGGCGTGGCGCCAGCGCGGGGTCGCCGCGGACGGCTCGCGCCGGATGGCGCCCGGCACGACCAAGCCCTACCGCCCGCCGGACCTGCCGGCGGGGACGATCAACACGACAGACCCTGACTCGCGGCTCGTCAAGACGGTCGGCCAGCGAGCGCTCCAGGGCTACAACGCGCAGGCGGCGGTCAACGAGCACCAGATCGTGGTCGCCGCCGAGGTGACAGTCGACTCGCCCGACTTCGGCCACCTCGAGCCGATGGTCGATGCAACCCAGCGAGAGCTCGCGATCATCGGCGCGGAGTCGCCGGCGGTCGTCGTCGCCGACGCCGGCTACTGGCACAAGCGGCAGATGGAGAAGGTCGTTGACCGCGGCATCCAGGTGCTGATCCCGCCCGACTCCGGCCTGCGCAAGAGCGCCCGGCCTGGTTGGGACGGCGGGCTCTACGCGTTCATGCGCCGCGTGCTCTCAACCGACCAAGCCAAGGCGCTTTACCGAAAACGCCAAGCGACAGTCGAGCCGGTGTTCGGACAGATGAAGTTCAACCGCGGCTTCGACCGCTTCGGGCGCCGAGGAAGATCGGCGTGCCGCTCGGAATGGCGGCTGTTCGGCGCGAGCCACAATCTGCTCAAGCTCCACAGCCATCGGATAGTTGCCGCCGGAGCCTGAGACCGCCCCCGACCGGCCAAGCGCCGCGCCGCGACGACCCCCTCAAACTCACTACGCCGCGACCCTGTCCGCTGCCCAACCCTTTTTCCGACAGCCACGTGGAGAAGGAGGCGCTCCTGCCGGGCGGGCGTCGACGTCGTGCATCGTGTCGAATGGCCGCCGCATGTCGAGCTGCTGCAGGTCGCCCAGGACGTCCTCTCTGGTCGGCGTGTGCGTCTTCGGCGCCTCGTCGCCGACCGCCGGCACCTTGTCCTTGCCTTCGAAAGGGACGTCGGCAGCCCGGCGGGCGGCGAGCTCGACCCGGAGGCACTGGAGCGGCGGATGCACTCCCGGGCAGGCTGCCAGCGCTCCGCGGACGCACCCCGCCAGAGTGAATTTCGGGACACAACGGGGACACGTTCGCTGTGCAACTACATGAGCCCCTGCTGCGGAATCCGCTCTGCGACAGGGCTTAGAGGAGAGGCGCCGACCGGAATCGAACCGGTGTAAACGGCTTTGCAG
>JACCSF010000060.1 GCA_013813135.1 Thermoleophilaceae bacterium
CTCGCGCCCCCGGCCCCCCGCGAAGATTCGCTTGTCTGCGCCGCGCTAGCCTCGGTCTTCGATGACCGAGACCCCCACACGCCCCGCGCGGCCGCGCCCCGGCGACCAGCTCGAGTTGACGATCGACCGGCTCGCCCACGGCGGCGCCGGCGTGGCGCGGTTGGACGGCTATGTGGTCTTCGTGCGCGGCGCCGTGCCGGGCGATCGGGTTCGGGCGCGCGTGACCAAGTCGAAGCGCTCGTTCGCCGAGGCCGACACGGTCGACCTGCTCGAGCCCTCTCCCGAGCGAGTCGAGCCGGTCGTCCCGCACCCCGGGGCACCCTGGCAGGTGCTGCCCTACGAGCGCCAGCTGAGCGAGAAGCAGGACCAGGTCCGCGATGCCCTGGAGCGCATCGGGCGCTTCGACGCGCCGCCGGTCGAGCCGATCGTGCCGGCCGTCGAGACGGTGCGCTACCGCAACAAGCTCGAGTACTCGTTCGGAGAGGACGAGAGCGGCGAGCTCGTGCTGGGCTTCCACCGCCCGGGTCGCTTCGACCGGATCGACGACGTGACGACCGACATCCTCGCCTCCGAGCGCGTCGATGAGCTGCGCGAGGCGGTCAAGGCATGGTGCCGCGCCGCGGGCCTCCCGGTGTGGGACAGGCGCAGCCAGGACGGGCTGCTGCGCAACCTGGTGGTGCGCGAGGGCCGCCGCACCGGCCAGCTGCAGGCGCGCCTCGTGACCAGCTCCGGATCGATCTTCGGGGTCGACGAGCTGGCGGCCACCACACCCGCCGACAGCTTCCTCTGGACCCGCGCCGCGGGTGTTGCCGAGACCACCCGCGACGGCGAGACCGAGGTGGTCAAGGGCAAGGCCCACATCGAGGAGGAGCTGTCGGGCCTGCGCTTTCGCATCTCACCCGATGCCTTCTTCCAGACGAACACCGAGATGGCGGAGCGCCTGTACGGGGCGGCGGCCGAGCTGGCCGGGCTGAGCGGCCGCGAGCGTGTGCTCGACCTGTTCTGCGGCATAGGCACGATCGCACTGGTGCTGGCGCTCGACGCCGGTGAGGTCTGGGGCGTGGAGATCGTCGAGGAGGCGGTGGCCGACGCGATCGAGAACGCGCGCCTCAACGACGTGGACAACGTGAGCTTCTTCGCCGGCGACGTGCGCCTGGCGATGCGCCCGCTGCTGGAGCAGTCCGGCAGGCCCGACGTGGTGGTGGTGGACCCACCGCGCGCCGGCGTCTCGCAGAAGGTGGTCAGGCGTGTGCTGGAGGCGGAGGCGAAGCGAATCGTCTACGTCTCGTGCAACCCGACGACGCTCGCCCCCAACGCCCGCCAGATCGTGGACGCCGGCTACGAGCTCAAGACCGTGCGCCCGGTCGACATGTTCCCGCAGACGCCGCACATCGAGTGCGTGGCGCTGCTGGAACGGCCCTAGCAATCCACCCGGAAGCCGGCTGGAGCCGCTAGGCCGGCGGCTCCGCGTCCTCGTCCAGCGCGACCTCTTCGCTCGCGTGCACCGCACACAGGAACGGGCCGCGTAGTTCGAGCGCCGCGCGGATCTCCGACTCGGTCAGGGTCGCGCCGCACTCGGCGCAGCGCCGTTCGATGACCGGGTCGACTCCTTCTTGCTCTTCGAGCTCCACTAGTTCTCGCTTCCGACGACGTGCGTGACCGGCAGGCCCGTGGCCGCCCCGGCCTTGCGCGGCAGGTCCACGTGCAGCCACTTGGACAGCTTCAGGGGCAGCGTCGACACGATCAGCTCGTCGTAGTCCGTGAAGTTGCATTCGTCGGAGATCGCCGCCAGCGGATCGCCGTCCCCGACCTTCGCGTCCGCCACGTCGAGCCCCTCGCCGCGCAGCTCTTCCAGGAACGCCTTGCGGTGCAATTCAGCCTCCTCGTTGCCGGCGTCGTGCATGTCGCCCGCCCACGCCAGTCCGTGCGGCGTCGCGGGCACCAGCAGGGTGAACTGGCAGGGCCCGTGGACGGCGCGGGTGTGCAGCGCTGCGAGCAGCTCAGGAGACTCCGCCGTCCGGTTGGCCACGACCAAGACATTCGCCTTGTCGGCCATGCCGGGAGGGTACCCCCTCCAAGCTGGTTCTAGTACGGAGGGAAGTCCGCGTACCACTCGCCCAGCGCGCGGAACGCCGCCCAGAACTCCCGCTTGGCGACCTCCTCGTCCAGCGAGCGGTCGATGTCGGGCACGTACAGGGCGTCGCACGACGGCGTGAGGCGCTGGATCTCGCCCGCGGTGGGCTCGATCTCGCGGCCGAGCGGCACGCCGAGTGCGTTCAGCTCCTCCAGCGCCTCCTCGCCCATCACCACGACGATGCGCGGCTGGACGATCGCCATCTCCTCCATCACGCGGGCCCGGCACTCCGGCGCAGAAAGGTCGGTGTCGCCCACGGGGCACTTGACGAACACGGTGCCGTAGACGGCGAGCGGGTCGATGCCGAGCCGCTTGAAGCTCTTCATCAGCGCGCTGCCGGCGCGCCCGTAGAACGCCACGCCCTCCTCGATCTCCGAGGGGACGGGGATGTACTTGAGCAGGAAGATGTCCGCCTGGGGGTGCCCCGAGCCGAGCACCGGCATCAGGTTCCCCCGCGGGCAGTGGTCGCAGCTCTGGATCGCGCGGGTGAGCTGGTTCAGCTCACGGATCGCGCGCTCGAGGTACTTCTCCCTGATCTCGTCGTCGGTAGCCGGCACCTGGCCCACAGGTTTTGACGGCTCGGCCTGCTGTCCTTTTGCGCGCATCACTTCTTGCCGCGCGTCTGGATGAACTTGAGCGCCTGGACGTAGAGCAGCGACTGGCGCTTGCGCACGATGTCCGCATCGCGCAACGACTCGAGGAACTCCTCCGGCCCGTCGAAGTCGCGCATCCGGATCATCACCGAGCCGAGCCCCTGGGCCACGTGCGAGTCCGAGCCCGCGCCCGCCACGATGCGATACTTGGCGGCGAAGCGGGCCGCCTCGTCGTTGAAGGCCGCGAAGGCCACGCGGGGGTTGAACACCTCGATCGCGTCGATCTGCTCGACCACGTCGAGCAGGTGCTCGTAATCCGGCACCGAGTGCATGCGGTCGAACGGATGGGGCACGTACACGAGGCCGCCCTGCCGGCGGATCTCCGCGATCGTCTCCTGCAGCGTCATGCCGCGCGGGATCTTCTCCTCGATGAAGAGCCCGATCACCTCGCCCTGGTCCGCCGTCTTGATCTCCTCGGCCACGATCACCTTGATGCCGTTGGCCAACCCGCGCGCGGCCAGCGCGCCGGAGATCTCGTTGTGGTCGGTGACCGCGATCGCGCCCAGCCCCACGCGCGTCGCCGTGTCGAGCAGGGTCCCCACGGGGGTGGCGCAGTCCGGCGAGTGGTCGGTGTGCATATGCAGGTCGACGTGGATGAAGTCGCGCCGGGCCACCCGCTGCTGTACGTCCGGCCGCCCGTTCCCGTGGCGGCGTGCGGCGATCTCCTCGAACAGCCCCTCGAACTGTTCCGCCACCCGCGACCACTCGATGTCCGGGTGAGCCGCGTCGATGCGCGCACCGTAGTCGGCGACCAGCTGCGGGTCCCCGACCAGGCGCTCGAGCTGGGCGGCGAGCGTCACCGCGTCGCGGGGCTCGAACAGGAGGCCCAGCTCGCCCTCCCGCAGCGCCTCCTCGTACTGCGGCAGGCGCGCGACCACGGGCACGGCCCCGCCCGCAAGGGCGCGCAGCACCAGCTGCGGAGCCGGGGCCGCGCCGGCGGAGGCGGCGACGG
>JACCSF010000065.1 GCA_013813135.1 Thermoleophilaceae bacterium
CCGTCGCCGCAGCCAAGCGCGCGTTCGGGGAGTGGTCGGTGACGCCGCCGGGCGAGCGGGCGTCGGCGCTGTTCAGGCTCGCCGACCTGATCGAGGAGCATGCCGACGAGCTGTCCGATCTCGAGGCCGCCGACGCGGGCAAGCCGCGCAACGCCTTCCACGACGACGAGATCCCGTTCATGTGCGACAACCTGCGCTTCTTCGGCGGCGCGGCGCGCGTGCCGGAGGGGCAGGCGTCGGGCGAGTACATCGCGGGCCACACCTCGATCATCCGCCGCGAGGCGGTCGGGCCGGTGGGGCAGATCACGCCGTGGAACTACCCGCTGATGATGGCGATCTGGAAGATCGGGCCCGCGCTCGCAGCCGGCTGCACGATCGTGCTGAAGCCGGCCGAGACCACCCCGATCACGACGGTAAAGCTGGCCGAGCTGGCGGGAGAGGTGCTGCCGAAGGGGGTGCTCAACGTGATCACGGGGCACGGCCAGCCGGCCGGCTCGTCGCTGGTCACGCACCCGGACATCGAGATGGTGTCGCTGACCGGCTCGCCCGAGACCGGCAAGTGGATCGCGCGCGCCGCGTCGGACTCGCTCAAGCGCGTGCATCTCGAGCTGGGCGGCAAGGCGCCGGTGATCGTCTTCGACGACGTCGACCTGGACAACGCGCTCGAGACGATCGCGGCGACCGGCCTCTACAACGCGGGCCAGGACTGCACCGCCGCGACCCGCATACTCGCCGGGGCCAAGGTCTACGACGACGTGGTGAACGGGCTGGCCGAGCAGGCCAAGGGCTACAAGATGGGCGACACGTTCGACCCCGAGACGACCCTGGGTCCGCTCAACTCGCAGCGCCAGCGCGAGCGCGTCGAGGGCTTCCTCGAGGGCAAGCCCTCGCACGCCGAGATCGTGACCGGCGGCAAGGAGCCCGACCTGCCCGGGTTCTTCCTCGAGCCGACGGTCGTCGCGAACCTGCAGCAGAACGACGAGATGATCCAAAACGAGATCTTCGGACCCGTGCTGACCGTGCAGCAGTTCGACGACGAGGCCAAGGCGATCGAGTGGGCCAACGGAACGCGCTACGGGCTCGCCTCCTCGGTCTGGACGCGCGACCTCGGCCGGGCGCACCGCGTGGCGAACGCGCTGCGCTTCGGCTGCGTGTGGGTCAACGACCACATCCCGATCGCCTCCGAGATGCCGCACGGCGGCTACAAGCAGTCCGGCTATGGCAAGGACCTGTCCAAGTACGCGATCGAGGACTACCAAGAGATCAAGCACGTCATGGTCAACCTCGAGGTTTGAGCCAGTACAGGTTCCTGACGACCTGGCTGCTGGAGGCCTCCCGGGGCTCCGCCTGGGAGGTCCTTCAGGATCCACTGCGCTGGCCCGAGTGGTGGCGCGGGGTCGAGCGTGTGAGCGAGGTCGCCGCGGGTGACGACCGGCGGCTCGGGAGCCGCTACCGGATCGCCTGGCGCAGCCGCATCCCGTACGAGCTCCAGTTCGACTTCACCGTGCGCCACGTCGAGGCACCGCGCGTTATGGAGGGGGATGCCACGGGCGAGCTGGAGGGCACCGGACGCTGGCGCCTGTTCGAGGAGAACGGCGTCACGGCCGTGGTCTACGACTGGCGCGTGCGGAGCACGAAGCGCTGGATGAACCTGCTCGCGCCGCTCGCCAGACCCGTGTTCGAGTACAACCACGACGTGGTGATGCGCTGGGGCGGCGAGGGACTGGCCCGGCGCCTGGGCACGGAGCTGCTGGCGGCGGGCTAGTGTTGTGAGTCGTTGATTCGGGTGCAGTAGCGGGCGACGGATTCGAGGATTTGGTCGGCGGTCTTGGTCCAGACGAAGGGCCGGGGGGTGTCGTTCCAGGTGTCGATCCAGGCTTTGATGTCGGCTCGCGCGCCTTTGACACCTTGGCGGCCGCGAAGACGGCACGGCCTGCTCGCCGGCCTGCGCCACCTGGGCGCGCAGGGCGGCCTTGCGCTCGGCGTCGTCCTCGATCGACGGGTCGTCGCTCACGGCTGCGACCAGCGCGGCGACCTCGGGCCCGAAGCGCTGCTCGAGGTCGCGACGCTCGACGTCGGTGTCCTCGAGCCATCGTGGGAGCTTTTCAAGTCCGCCCATGGGCTAAACGTCCCTACACCGATCGGGGCGCTTGTTAAGCGCCGGTAAACCGTCCTGGCGCTGCCTAGAGTCCGCGGCGATGGCTCGCACTGCGCTCGCAACCATCACGGCCGCCGCGGCTCTGCTGGTGGGCCTTTCGTGCTCGTCCGACCAGCCCCGCGCTGGTCGCGCCAAGCCGGTCGCGCATACCGTGCAGGCGCCGAGCAAGCCCTACGTGGTGCTGCTCGTGATGGACGAGTTCCCGGGCGACTCGCTGCTCGACCGCCGCCGGCGCATCGACCCGGTGAGGTATCCCAACTTCGCCGCCCTGGCGGCGGACGGGACCTGGTTCCGCAACGCCTACTCGGTGTACGACTCCACCACGAAGGCGCTGCCGCTGATCCTCGACGGCGTTCGGCCGCATCCCGGCAGCGCCGCCGACCGGCGCGACCACCCGCATTCGATCTACGACATGTTCGCCCGGCACGGCTACCGGATCGTCGACTCCGAAGAGGCGACGGCGCTCTGCCCACCCTCGCTCTGCCGCGGCGGCCGCACGAGGCGACCGGCGATCATCCCGAACCTCCTCGGCGGCCGCCCCGAGCGCTTCAACCGCTGGGTGCGCTCGATCGAGCCGGGCAAGCCGGCCCTCTGGGTCAAGCACCTGCTGCTGCCGCACGGCCCCTACCAGTACCTCCCGTCAGGCGCGCGGACGCGCCCGGGGCCCGGCGACCTGCTGCACGGAATGAACACCGTCCCCGGCTTCCACGACGAGTTCCTGACCCGCCACAACGAGCAGCGCTACCTGCTCCAGCTCGGGTTCACCGACCGGCTGCTCGGCCGCCTCGTGCGACGGCTGAAGGACCAGGGCATCTACGACGACACGCTGATCGTGGCGACCGCCGATCACGGCATCGCCTTCCAGGTCGGCGTCCAGACCCGCCGCAGCGTTAGCCAGTCGAACGTGGAGGAGCTGACGCCGGTGCCGCTGTTCGTGAAACGCCCGGGCCAGCGCCGCGGCCGCATCAGCGATGCCTACGCGCGCACGCTCGACGTGACACCCACGATCGCCGACGTGCTGGGCTGGAAGGTCGGCCACCCCACCGACGGCCATTCGGCCTTTGGCCCGATCACGCGGCGGCGGCACGGCGTGACTCTGAGCACGCGGGACTTCTCCTCGGTCGTGCGCATCTCGGGCCGGCGCTGGGAGGCGCGCAGGCGCGCCGTGGTGCGGCGGCGCCTGCGGGAGTTCGGCTCGGGCGACATCGGCTCGCTGTTCACCGGCATCGGACCCCGCAGGGAGTTGATCGGGCGGACGGCGCCCGCGGTGGGGCGGGCATCAGTGCGGGCCTCGCTGGCCCAATCCGACCTGTTCGCCAACGTGCGCCGAGCGAGCGGCGTGGTGCCGACCCAGGTAGCCGGCGATCTGCGCGGCGGAGGCGACGGAGCCAAGCGGGACCTCGCGATCGCCGTCAACGGGCGCATCGAGGCGGTCGGCCGCTCCTTCTACCTCCAGGACGACCCGACTGAGCACTTCGCGCTGATGGTGCCCGACAGCGCCCTGCGCGAGGGCCGAAACAGGCTCGAGCTGTTCGAGGTCGTCGCGGGGCGCCTGCGTCGGCTCTAGCCTTCGCCGCGTGCGCGCGGCAATGCTGGTGCTCTTGCTCGTCGGCGCCGCGGTGACCGCCGTGGTGGTGGTTGGACACGAGGGTGCGGGGGCCGGCGACCACCCCGCCGGCGAGGCGCGCCCGCCGGTCGTGATCGTCGTCTTCGACGAGTTCCCGAGCGACACGCTGATCGGCCCCGACGGTCAGATCGACGCCGCTCGCTTCCCGAACTTCGCGGCTCTGGCAGGCACTTCGACCTGGTTTCGCAACGGGCAGACGGTCTACGACTCGAGCTTCAAGGCGGTGCCGGCGATCCTCGACGCACGCATGCCGCGGCGCGGCACCGCGCCCGACGTGCGCAGCCACCAGCCGAGCATCTACCACCTGATGGACCGGCTCGGCTACGACGTCATCAAGGCCGAGTCCGCCACTGCGGTCTGCCCGCCGCGCATCTGCCCGGGTACGCGCACCAGGAGGCCGGGCGTGCTCAAGCGGCTGGCGGGGGGCGGGCGCCCGGCGCGCCTGCACAGGTGGATCGGCGCGATCCGCGACCGGCCGCGACCGACGTTCTACTTCCAGCACGCGCTGCTCCCGCACGAGCCGTGGATCTACCTGCCCTCGGGCCGCCAGAGCCGGCCCTCCGGCAACGACCCGGTCGAGGGGATCAACAGGCCGGGCGGCTTCCACGACCCGGTGCTCACCGACCACAACCACCTGCGTCTCCTGCTGCAGGTCGGCTACGTCGACCGCCAGCTCGGCCTGATCGTGCGCCGGCTGCGGCGCACGGGGCTGTTCGACCGCAGCCTGCTCATCGTCGTCGCGGACCACGGCATCGCCCTCGAGGTGGGAGTCAAGAAGCGCAGGCAGGTGACCGAGACGAACTTCGAGCAGGTGGCCGCGGTGCCGTTCTTCGTCAAGGCTCCCGGCCAGGCCGCGGGGAGCATCGACGGCAGCATCGTGCGCAACATCGACATCGTGCCCACGGTGGCCGACCTGCTCGGGACAAAGGTCTGGTGGAAGCACGATGGCCGCTCCGTGTTCTCCGCGGCCGCCGGGGCACGAACGCGCGTGGCGATGCCGCGGCGCGATTTCACGCGCGTGATCTCCTACGGCCGGGCGGAGTTCGAGCGGCGCCGTGACGCAGTGCGCCTCTGGCGCGCGCGCAAGTACGGCACCGGGGCGCAGAGCGGGTTGATGTTCGGCGACCCGTGGGCGTCCGCCTACCGCATCGGGCCCCACCCGGAGCTGATCGGCCGGCGCGTCCGTGCCGGTACCGTCGCGACCTCGAGTCGCGTGCACGGCGAGGTGGCCAACGCCGGGCTGCTGGCCGACGTCGAGCCGTCGAAGGAGATCCTGCCCACGCGCGTGACCGGCCGGCTCGAGGGCGGCCCGCCCGGGGCGATGCGCGACCTGGCGGTGGCCGTGAACGGCCGCATCCGGGCCGTCGGGCGCAGCTTCCACCTGCGCGGGAGGGGCGCGGAGTTCTTCTCGCTGCTCGTGCCGGAGTCGGCCCTGCGCCGCGGGCGCAACGCCGTCGAGGTGCTCGAGGTGCGACCCGACGGCCGCTTCGCGGAACTGGCCTCCACCTAGGGGTCGCGCCTGTTGGGCAGCGCGCTCGGGTCGCGGATCAGCTTCGTTCGCTTGGTGGTGGCGTCCAGGAAGAAGCAGGTCCAGCGTTCGCGGTCGTCGTCCGGGATGCAGCTGCGGTAGTAGGCCTCTCCCAGGCGGATGGTGTCCGAGGCCTCGAGGTTGCGGCGCAGCTCCGCGTTGCCGTGGCCGGTCACGAAATCGAACAGCTCCTGGGCGGCGCGCTGGCGCTGGTCGGTCTCGGCGACGATGGTCGGCCTGTTGGCAAGGCCCGCAGCGAGGATCCCGAATACGCTCGCAACCAGCAGGCCCGTGCCGATCCGATCCGAGAGAACTTCGAGCTGGGCCTTCGCGGGCGTTCCGGGGTCCGCCGCGGGCCGGCGCTTCCACATGCGCCGGGCGAGCCAGGGCGCGACCGCGCCGATCAGCACGAGGTTGCCGAAGGTGGCCAACAGAAGGGCGGGGATCAGCTCGATGCCCTCGCGCACTGGCGAGAGGCGGTGGAGCAGGAAGCCGTCGAGGACCGTGAGGGCAACGAACGAGGGCCACATCCAGGCTCCGCGCAGCCGCCAGCGCATCCGGGTGGGCCAGAAGCGCTGCTCGTGAGGGTTCACCGGTCGCAGGGTAGCCTTGGGGACATGCCCGAGCTCTGGGTCACGCACCTGGGACCCGTCCCCTACGCGGAGGCGTTCGAGCTCCAGCGAACGCTGCGCGACCGGCGTGCCGCCGGGGAGTTGCCCGACCTGCTGCTCGTGCTCGAGCACCCTCCCGTCTACACGCGCGGCAAGCGCACCGAGCCCGGCGATCTGCCGATGGGCGAGCACTGGTACCGCGAGCGCGGGATCGAGGTCGAGGGCTCCGATCGCGGCGGTCGCGTCACCTACCACGGCCCGGGCCAACTCGTGGCGTACCCGATCATGGCGGTGGCGCGCGTGGGCGACTTCGTGCACACCATGGAGCGTGCGATCGTCGCCGCGCTGTCCGACGAGGGCGTGAACGCCGAGCCGCGCGCCGTCCCGTTCACGGGCGTCTGGGTGGGACCCTCCAAGATCGGCTCGATTGGCGTGCGCGTGCGCGAGGGTGTCTCGATGCACGGGCTGGCGGTGAACGTGGACAACGACCTGCAGCCGTTCGAGTGGATCGTGCCGTGCGGCATCGATCACGTGCGGGTGACCTCCGTGGCGCACGAGACCGGCCGCTCGCCGTCCCTGCCCTGCTTCCGCAAGCGCATGGCGTATCGGTTCAGCGAGGCGTTCGGGCACCGGCAGCGGCTGGTGTCGCTCGACCGCCTGCTCGAGCGCGAGGTCGTGGCGGCGTGAGCACACGCTCCCGCGCTGCGCCGGGCGGCGCGCGGGTGCTCGAGATGGGCGAGGTGCGCCCGTTCCGCGACCGCAAGCCGGAGTGGTTCAAGCGCCCGGCGCCGGGTGGCCCGCGCTACCGCGAGCTGCGCGGGATGATCGAGGGCCAGGGCCTGCACACGGTCTGCCGGGAAGCCGCCTGCCCCAACATCGGCGACTGCTGGGAGCGCGGCACCGCCACCTTCATGATCCTCGGAGACACCTGCACGCGCCGCTGCGGGTTCTGCAACGTCAAGACCGGAAAGCCGACCCACACCGACCCGCTCGAGCCGCTGCGCGTGGCCCAGTCGGTCCGCAAGATGGGACTGCGGCATGCGGTCATCACGTCGGTGGACCGCGACGACCTCCCCGACCTGGGCTCGAGCGCCTTCGTGGGCGTGATCCGCTCGATCCGCCGGCTCGCGCCGGGCTGCAAGGTCGAGGTGCTGACACCCGATTTCCGCGGCGAGGAGATGCCGCTGGCGCGGGTGGTCGCCGAGCGCCCGGACGTGTTCAACCACAACGTCGAGACCGTGCCGCGGCTGTATCCGCTCGCGCGGCGCGGCTCGCGCTTCCTGCGCTCCTGCCGCGTGCTGCGCAACGCCAAGGAGATGGGCGGCGACGACGTCGTGACGAAGTCGGGCCTGATGACCGGGCTCGGCGAGTCCAAGCAGGAGCTGATCGAGGCCTTCGGGATCCTGCGCGAGCACGACGTCCAGGTGCTGACGGTCGGGCAGTACCTGCGGCCCACACGCGACCACCTGCCGGTGGTCCGCTACTGGCACCCCGAGGAGTTCGCCGCGCTCGAGCGCGAGGCCTACGCGATGGGCTTCGAGTCCGTGGCGGCCGGGCCGCTCGTGCGCTCGAGCTACCACGCCGAGCACACGCTCGCGCAGGCCGGCGCCGGCTCCACACCGGCATGATCCGCGCGCCCCGCGCGCTGCTCGCCGGGACGATCGCGCTGCTTGCGGTCGTGGCCGTGCTGGTGCTCCCGAGGGACGGCGGCGCCCGCCAGGACCGCTGGTCCGCCCTGCCATCGGCGGGGCTCGAGCGCAGCGAGGTCGCGGCGGCGAGAGTAGGGCGCTTCATTTACGTCGTCGGCGGGTTCGAGAGAGCGAGCGCCCTGACGTCCGCGGCGGTCGAGCGCTACGACATCCGCCGCGAGCGCTGGACGCGGGTGCGCGACATGCCCGTCGGGCTCAATCACCCGACCGCCGTCGCCTACCGCGGCGCCGTGTACGTGCACGGCGGTTACGAGGCGGAGCGGGGCTTGACGGAACCGACCGGCGTGCTGCTGCGCTACGAGCCCGGGCGCAACCGCTGGCGCCGGCTGCCGTCCTCGCCGACGCCGCGCGCCGCGCACGCCACCGCCGTGATCGGGCACCGGCTGTACGTGGCCGCCGGGGCGAACGACGCCGGTTCCCTGCGCACGCTCGAGGTCTACGACTTCGAGCGCAAGCGCTGGAGCGACGGCCCGAGCTTCCCCGGTCCGGCGCGCAACCACACGACCGGCGTGGCGAGCGGCGGACGCTTCTACGTCCTCGCCGGGCGCGACGCAGGGAACTTCACCGCCGCTGAGCGTTACGACCCGCGGCGACGTGCGTGGGAGCGGCTGCCCCCACTCCACACGCCGCGGGGCGGCATCGCCTCGGTGCGGCTGAGCGACGGGCGCATCGTCGTCTTCGGAGGCGAGCGGCTCGAGCCCGGCGGCACGACGATCGCCGAGGTCGAGCTGTTCGACCCGCGCAGCCGCCGCTGGCGCTCGCTCCCGGACATGCGCACGCCACGCCACGGGCTGGCGGGAGCGGCACTCGGGCGGCGCGTCTTCGCGATCGAGGGCGGCCCGACTCCCGGCTTCGCGTTCACCCGGACGATCGAGTTCCTCGACGTGCCCCCGCGCACCCGCTGAGGACGGCTTGCTTCCGATCAAGGACGACATCGCGACCCGCCGCTTCCCGGTGTTGACGGTGGCGATCATCCTGATCTGCTGCGGGGTCTACTTCCTGTTCGAGCAGGGCCTGTGGGGGCTGGGGGCTATCGGCAACGAGCGCGTGCTCGAGTTCGGTGCGATCCCCTACGAGATCACCCACCCGGGGAAGGAGTGCGCGGACACGGCCGGGCAGATCGTGTGCGAGGGGCAGCCCGGGGTCGTCGGCAGTGCGCCCGGCCAGGCGCCCTGGTGGGTCACGATCTTCACCTCGATGTTCATGCACGGCAGCCTGTTGCACCTGGGTGGCAACATGCTCTTCCTCTGGATCTTCGGAAACAACATCGAGGACTCGATGGGCGAGTTCCGCTTTGTCGCGTTCTACCTGCTCGGCGGGCTGGCGGCTGTCGGAGCGCAGGTGCTGGTCGACCCGAGCGCCGCGGTGCCCACGGTCGGCGCTAGCGGGGCGATCGCCGCCGTCCTAGGCGGCTACGCGGTGCTCTACCCGCGCGCGCGGGTGATCACGGTGGTGTTCATCGTCATCCTCTTCACGATCATCGAGCTGCCCGCGCTGCTCGTGCTGGGCTTCTGGATCCTCATGCAGCTCTTCCTAGGGGCCAGCGACCTCGGCTCGCAGACCGCCGGGGGCGGGGGCGGAGTCGCCTACTTCGCGCACATCGGCGGCTTCCTGTTCGGGGTGATCGCGATCAAGCTGTTCGCCGATCGCGTCCACGAGGACTACGAGCGCGCCCACCGGCTGCCGGTGTACTGATGGGACGCGCCGCCGTTCTGGCCGGAACGCTGGCGATCATCCTCCTGCTGACCGGCCTGACGATCGCGGCGGCGATCGAGGGCGGGATCAACGCTTTGGGGGTGGTGGTAACGCTGGTGGTGCTTGCGCTGCTGGGCTTCGGCGTCCTGGGGGCGCTGTCGTCGCGCCCGCCCGATGAGTAGGCGGGACCGCGCCCGATGAGCAGGCGGGGCCGCGCCCGATCCACCCGGCGGCGCTTCGGCCGGCTGATCGCCACGCTCGCCCTCCTGCTCGCGCCGCTGGCCGTGGGCGCCGCGGCCTACCTCTCCTTCGCGCCCGACGGCGCAAGCGGCGGAGCGCCGCGGCTTCCGATCGCGATGCACACGCCGCCGGTGCCCAGCTCGGCCGCCGAGCCGCGCGAGCCCGAGGTTGCGGGCAGGCCCGTCCCCGGGGTTGCCCTGGCGAGCGTGGACGCCTTCCACCTGTATCTGCGCAAACCACCGCGCGCCGGGCTCGTGTTCGACGTCGGCAGCGGCGAGGTGCTCTGGCGGCGCGACCCGCTGCGCGTGCTGCCGGTCGCCAGCCTGACGAAGATCATGACCGCGCTGGTGGTTGTCGAGCATTCGCGGCCGGCCGAGCCGGTGCGGATCACCCAGGCGGCGCTCGACTACACCGGGGCCGGGGTCGGGCTGCTGCCAAAGGGACGGCGCGTGCGCCTCGAGGCGCTGCTGAATGGTCTGTTGATCGTGTCCGGAAACGACGCCGCGATCGCGCTGGCGGTGCACGAGTCGGGGAGCGAGCGACGCTTCGTCGGCGTGATGAACCGGCGTGCCCGCGAGTGGGGGCTGCGGTGCACCCACTTCGCCTCCTCTCACGGACTCGAGCCGGGCAACCGCTCGTGCGCTCGCGACCTGGCGGTGCTCACGCGGCTCGCGATGGCCAGGCCGCGCATACGCCGGATCGCCCGGCGCTCCCGGGCGGCGCTGCGCTTTCCGATCAAGGGCGGCAAGCTCTACCTGAGCGGCCACAACCCGTTGATGCGGATGGGCTACGCCGGGGCGATCGGGCTCAAGACCGGCTACACCGATGCCGCGGGCCGCTGCTTCGTGGGCGTGGCGCGCCGCGCCGGCCGCCGGCTCGGCGTGGTGCTGCTGGACTCGCCTGACCCGGCGAAGCACGCGCCGAAGCTGCTGGACGCGGGCTTTGCGAGCGACGGCTAGGCGCGCGCCATTCAGTCCACCAGCGAGGCGATCGCCGCCAGCGCCTTCTCGGCGTTGAGGCGACCGTCGTAGACGACCTTGTCGTTCATGGCGGGCGGCTTGTCGACCTTGTGGCGGATCGCGTAGCGCAGGTTGCCGTAGGTGGCATCCGGCTCCTGCTTGCGCAGCAGCCGGCGACGCCGGCGACGTAGGGCGCGGCCATCGAGGTGCCGGAGAGTATGCGGTAGCCGCCGCCCAGATAGGTCGAGTAGATGCTGTCTCCGGGGGCGGCAACGTCGACGCCGGTCGCGCCGAAGTTCGAGAAGTCGGCCAGCGTGTCGTCGGAGGTGGAGGCGGCCACGGCGAGGATGTTCGAGTCGGTGTACGAGGCCGGGTAGAGCGGGTGCTTGTCGATGTTCTCGCTGTCGTTGCCGGCTGCGACCACGAGCAGCGTGTTGTGGTCCTGTGCGTAGTCCACGGCGTCGTGCAGCGAGGAGGATTTCGAGCTCGATCCAAACGAACAGTTGATGATCTTGAAGCCCTGCTTGACGGCGTACTGGATGCCGGCGATCGCGGCCGAGGTCGAGCCCTTGCCCTTCGAGTTCATGAACTTGACCGCGAGCAGCTTCGACGACCAGCAGGTCCCGGTCACGCCCACGTCGTTGTTGCCGCGCCCGGCGACGATGCCCGAGACGTGCGTGCCATGGCCGTTGTCGTCCTGGCCGGAGCCCTTGCCGTTGATCGCGTTGAGGCCGTAGGTGTCGTCGACGTAGCCGTTCTTGTCGTCGTCCTTGCCGTTGCTCGGCTTGTCGCCGCTCTTGTAGACGTTGCCGGCGAGGTCGGGGTGGTCGGTGTCGATCCCGGTGTCGAGGATCGCCACCTTGGCGCAGCCGGAGCGGGTACCCCACGCGGTGGGAGCGTCGATGTCTTGGTCGCTGGGCGAGTCGACCAGCGCGTACTGGAGCCCGTAGAAGGGGTCGTCCGGCGTCTTGGTGGCGGAGGCGAACTGGAAGAAGTCGGCGATAAGGGCCAGGGCCAGACCGATGCGGGGAGCCTAGCCGAGCCCGGAGCTCCGGCGGCGGACCGTGATCGCTTGCCAGGAGGTAGTGGAGCCAGCCGGATTCGAACCGGCGACCTCGTCGGTGCAAGCGACGCGCTCTCCCAACTGAGCTATGGCCCCGTGCTTGCAATGGTAAGCGCCCCGAGTCAGATGTCGGCGTATTGCTCCGCCATACGTACTCCCCGTACCTGACAGTTCGCGGCTGGCGTAAGCCGGAGACTTAGAATCCTCATGCCGACTCCAAGTTCCGCGGCGGGGATGTAGTAGCAGCGGTCGAGCGTGGCCTCCCAAACGGCAAGCCAGTCGATCGTCGCTGAGGTATAGAGCTTCGTTGCCCTGACCTTCCCGTTGGTCAGCGAGTGGGAGCGGGCGGGGACCAGGATGACCCGGCCGTCGCAGCGCGCGTACTTGACCTGGACGCGCTCGAGGTCACCACCATCCCGACACAGGATCAGGTCGAAGTCCCATCTCCCCGTAGGGGAATGCGACCTTGTAGCCGCGCGCGCGAAGGTCGGTCGCCACCCTGAGCTCGGCGAGGTCGCCCTTCGCCTTCCTGTTGAGTTCCTCGCGGACCCGAGGCTACGGCGGGAAACGAGACACGTGGGTGACCTCTGTAACAGCTTCGTGACTTCGCATGGACAGATGTCGAGTTCTGGGCGCTCGATTTCAGGTGACCTCACGGGCGAGCCGAAAAGCTGACTAACGACGGCACGGAGGGTTCCGTCGAGTCAAGGCGGCGCTTGGCGCCGCTGGGTTGCACAGCGCGGGGGCCGCCGGGGCGGGCGGCCCCCGCCGCAACTCCTTCCCCCGGGCGCTATCGCTGCCTAGTCCTAGTCGAAGTCGAAGTCGCGCGGCGGCTTCTGCTCGAACCAGAGCCGGTCGTGCTCGGGCGTCTCCTGGAGGAAGTCCGGCGTGTCCTCGAGAAGGTCGGCGTCGTCGCCGGAGGGCTCGTCTTCGCCGGCCGAGAACGCCTCGTCGTCCTCGAGCAGATCGTCGTCGAGTGCCTCGAAGCCCTGCGCCGGCGTGTCGCCCGCTCGAGCTGGCTCGTGCTCGCCGTGGTCGTCCAAGTCGAGCTCGTCGGCCGCCGGCGAATGCGGCTCGGCCGCCGGCTCGTCCTGCAGCGTCGGGGCCGGCGCCTCGTCCTGCAGCGTCGGGGCGGGCGCCTCGTCGTCCGGCGTCGGAACCCGCCCCTCGTCGTCCAACCCCTCGGGGTCCGCCTCCGGCTCCGGCCGTTCCGATGACTCCGGCCCGGCGCCGTGCTCCTCGTCGAAGGTCGCGTCGGCATCCGGCGGCGCGTCGTGCTCGACGCGCGCCGGCTCCGCAGCCTCGACATCCGCCGGCGACTGTTCGCCGGTTCCGTTTCCGTCTTCTGCTTCCCCGGGAGCCACCTCGCGGCGCGGCGGCCCAAGCGCCTCCGCCTCCTGGCGACGGAGATCTTCCTCCGCCGCACCGTGGCGACGCTTGAGCTCGAGATGCTCCCGAATCGCATCGTCGAGAACGCCCATCGCGGGAAGCCTATCGAGGCAGGCAGGACGTCTCGGATTCGCCCAGCGGACCGCTCAGCCGGCGGTCGGCACCGGCTCGGCGCGCTCGACCCGGTTCCTGCCGGCCCGCTTGGCTCGGTAGAGCGCCGCGTCGGCCGCGGCGATCAAGCCTTCCCTGGTTACAGCGCTCTCCGGCAGCGCCGCGACCCCGAAGCTCGCCTGAAGCCGCAGCGAGCCTTTACCGTCGACCACCGGCACCTCCAGCCGCTCGACGGCTTCGCGAATGCGCTCGGCCAGCTGCTCGGCGCCCTCAGAATCCGTCTGGGGCAGGATCACCGCGAGCTCCTCGCCGCCGTATCGGGCCGGCGCGTCGATATCGCGCGAGAAGTCGCGCAGCACGTCCGCGACCAGCGAGAGCACCTCGTCTCCCTGCTGGTGGCCGTACTCGTCGTTGACCTGCTTGAAGTGGTCGAGGTCCAGCATGACGAGCGCCAGCGGGGTGCTGAAGCGGCGGCTGCGCTCGATCTCCCGCTCGAGAATGGTGTGGAACGCCCGCAAGTTGGCCAGGCCGGTCAGCTCGTCGGTCACCGCCTGGCGCTCGACCGTCTCGTGCAGAGTCGCGTTCTCGATCGACACCACCGCCTGGCCGGCCAGGTACTGGAGCAGTTCCTCCTCCTCGCGCGAGAAGCTGCGCCTGCGGCGGGCGATCGAGAGCACGCCGAGGTACTCGGCGTCGGGCGACCCCGTCAGCCCGAGCATCGGCACCGACAGAGCGTGCGCCGCGCCGAGGCTCGCGGGAGTTGCCACCCGGCGGGGCCGAGGGGGCTCAAGGTCTCCGTTCGGCTGAGCGCGCTTCGGCCCGACGACCCGCACCCCCGCGGCCCGCCGCTCGGCTGCCTTCATCGCCTCGTGCAGATCCTCGTCGTCGGTCCCCCAGACACTCTCGCGGAACGCGTCCTCGTCGACCGGCTGAGCCCGGCCCGCCTCGGCCTCGCAGGCATCCACCGCGGTCCGCACTGCCAGCGCCACGACGCCGTCGCGATCGAGGCCCATGGCGAGGGCGTCGCCCACGCGGCGGATCGCCTCCGTCAGCTCCCCGCGCTGGCGCTGGACCTCCTCGATCTTGGAGGCGAGCTGCCCGGACATGCTGTTGAACTCGCGTCCGAGCTGAGCGAACTCGTCATGCCCCTCGACCGGGACGGGCTGCCTGAAGTCGCCGCGGGCGAGGCGCCGGGCGGCGACGAGGAAGGTGTCGATCTGCTGAGTGAGCGCGCGGCTGACGATGACCGCCGATACGACGGCCAGCGCCAAGAAGGCGAGCAGCAGGCCGCCGATCAGCAAGCGGCTGTGCGCGATCCTGTCCGACAGTGCCGCCGTGTTGCGGAACACGGCCATCTCCAGCGCCGAGCCACCCGGCTCGTGCAGCGGCTCGACCCGGCCACGGAACTCGTCTCCGGCGAGCTGGAAGGCGTGCGGTTCGCCGCGCTCGCCGAGCCGGCTGCGCGGACCGAGCCCCTCGACGGTGGCGGCCAGGAGACGGCCGTTGCGGAACACGCCGAGCTGGTAGCCGGTCAGCTTGCGGACGCGCGCGGCGAAATCGCGAGCGTCGGTGAGCGACACGATCAACGTGCCGGGCATCTCGGCGCCGGCTACCAGCGGCGCCGCCTTCGAGGCCATGCCACGAGTCGAGCCGGCACGCGCGATCAAACGACCGCCGTCCGACGTGCGCAGCTGGATCGCCACGATTCCGAGCGGGCCTCCGACCAGCTGCTCCATGCGCTGCCGGATGCCGCTGCCGGAAGCGAGGGCGGCGGTCAGCTGCGGGTCCGACGCCACCTTGTGCAACGCGGGCCCCGCCGCGGCCGCGGACTCCTCGTAAATGCTGAATGCGGTGCGCGTGCCGGCCGAGATGCCGGCGTCCGCCTTGCCGGTCTCGCTGCGAGCGGTCAGCGTGAACAGGACGATCGCGAGCGCGATCATCGGGACGATCACGAGCAACACGAAGAACAGCCGCAGCCTGGCCCGGAAGTTCACTCGGGGCCAGACTACATTCGCTCAGCGGATTTCCGGGCCAGTCCGGGCCGCCGGGCGCCGCTACGATGGACGAGCCACGGGGCTATAGCTCAGTTGGGAGAGCGCCTGGATCGCACCCAGGAGGTCGTCGGTTCGAGTCCGACTAGCTCCATTTCGAGAAGCCCCTGCACGTCGGCCACTTCTGGTCGCGGCGAATCGGCGTAGATCGCCGGGGATCGCGCTCCGTTTCAGGCACTAGTGCCTGAAATCGCGGCGATTGCCGCGGATTGCCGTGGATTCGGGCCGATCTCGGCTCGCTAGGGGCGCCGGGTGGAGCTATGGTCGCCGGCGTCCATATAGCGGCCCCGGCGGCGCGCTAACGCCCCGGGGCCTGGCACCGAGGAACAGACCCTCGATGCACCGCTGATTGTCGCGCGCTTGGCGTGGCCGTGGCGTGCGGTGGGTCGGCCCTTGGCGCCTCGGAGCGAAAGGAGCAGGCCATGCCCTTGACGATCAGCCGCGAGCAGCGCGACGCGATCTACGAGCTTGTGGTGACGCACCTGACCGGGATCGGCGACGTCTGGATCGAACTCGACAACCACGACTTCCCCACGGCGAAACGGCTCGCTCGGGAGTTCGTGGAGGACTTGCACCTGTTGAACGATCTCGGGCTCACACGAGGCGATCTGCGGCCCTGCGCGAGCTGTCCGTGACCGATCGGAGTTGCGAAAAAGCTGCCGCCGACCCCTTGACTTTCATCGGTCGTCCCGAGCGAGCGTGTGGTGGGCGCCGCTGGAGATGGCTGCTCGTCGCGCGAAGCAGAAGCACGGCCCGAGTTCATGTGTGATGCGGCAGCACCTGCGTCGGGCCTGGAAGGCGGGAGCCGGTGCGGTCCGCTGGTGATCGGACCGCAGAGCGATTG
>JACCSF010000072.1 GCA_013813135.1 Thermoleophilaceae bacterium
GGGCTCCCGAAGGAGCCCCCGCCTTGCCCACGGACGGCGCTTCCGTGCGCCGTCAACGACTGCGAGTCGGTTACGGATCCATCGGATCCGTATACGACTCCTGAGACTTGCTGGACACGCACTTGCCGAACGCGTTGCGCTTGTTCTTGTTCGTGCCGTAGAACTGCTCGAACGTCTTGCCGTCGTGGCCGGCGGCGAAGTTCTCGTCTGACCGCTCCGCGGCGCACTCCTTTGCGGCGTTCTTGAACGCCTGGACCTCCTGGGCGTCCTGGGCGTCCTCGGCGGCCTTCAGCTCGCGCGCGTTTCCGGACACGCACTTGCCGTAGGCGTTGCGGCCGTTCTTGTTCGTGCCGTAGAACTCCTCGAAGGTCTTGCCGTCGTGCGTGGAGGCGAAGTCGGGATCGGAGCGCTCCGCCTTGCACTGCTTGGCGGCGTTCTGCCGAGCTGCCCGCTGCTCGGCGTGCTCTTCCGCAGCGTTCTGCCGAATACAGCGGCTGAAGCTGTGGTATTTCGCCTTGAACGCCTGGTGCGTAGCCTTCGTCTTGCCGCGCTCGGCCTTGCACTGCGCGATGGCGACACGCTTGTCCGTCGCATCGGGCTTCGCCACGGCGCCCGCCGGTACGAGGAGGACAGCGGCCAGAACCATGGCTGTCGAGAATGTCTTCATATCCCCGTCAACGCCTGACGAGGATCGAGGTTCGCGAGTTATGTGCGAACCTCAGGCGGCCGACTGCGTTCTTATGGCTGGTGCGGCCGATATCGACATACCCGCTTCCGCGGGCGCGCTGCGCTCCCGGCGCCTGCTCCGCCTGGCCGGCGACGATCGCCTCGTCGCGCAGATCAGGCGCGGCAGCGAGGCCGCCTTCGAGGTCGCCTTCGAGCGCCACGCGCCGGCCATCCTCGCCTTCTGTCGCCACATGCTCAGCTCCCGGGAGGAGGCCGAGGACGCTGCGCAGCACACGTTCGCGGCGGCCTACCGCGACCTCCAGCGCGGCGGCGAGCGCGAGATCGCGCTCAGGCCGTGGCTGTTCGCGATCGCGCGCAACCGCTGCCTGTCGATGCTGCGCGCCCGGCGCGAGCAGCCCATGGAGGAGCCCGAGATCGCCACGGCCGGGCTGGCCGAGCAGGTGGAGCAGCGGGCCGAGCTGCGGCAGCTGCTCGCCGACGTGCGCGAGCTGCCCGACGAGCAGCGGGCGGCGCTGCTGCTGGCCGAGGTGGGCGGCCTTCCACAGGCGGACATCGCCGCGGTGCTGGGCTGTGAGGTGCCGCGCGTGAAGGCGCTCGTGTACAGGGCGCGGTCGGCCCTGGTCGCCCGCCGCGAGGCGCGCGAGCTCCCCTGCGTGGAGATCCGCGAGCAGCTGGCCAACCTGCGCGGGGGATCGCTGCGGCGCACGGAGCTGCGGCTGCACCTGCGCGAGTGCTCCGGTTGCCGCGACTTCCGCGAGCAGGTGCGGCGCCAGCGCCAGATGCTGTCGGTGGCGCTGCCCGTGGCGCCGACGCTGGGGCTCAAGTCGAGCGTGCTCGCCGCGGTGGGAATCGGGGGTGGCGCGGCCGGGGGCGGCGCGGCGGTTGCGGGCGGCGCGGGAGCGTTGGGGGGGATCGCGAAGGTGGCGGCGGTTGCCGCGATTGCCGTCGGCGGTGTGGCGGGCGGCACGGCCGTGGTGGTCCACGATTCTGCTTCGAGCCAAGCGCCGGGCTCCGGCGTGGGCAGCGGCGGTGAAGGGGAGGGTGGCCGGGCCGTCCGGATGCAGCCCGCCGTTTCGGGCGGTGCCGCCACCCCCGCCGCCCCCGTGCGCGAGCGCTCCCGCCGGGGGCTTGGGCGCGTTATGGGCCGAGATAGGCACAAGAAGCGCCCAACCCACGCTGGGGTGGCTCCGCCGGGGCAGCTGAGGGCCAAGAACGGTCGGGGTCGGGCGACGAAGCCGAGCCACGGCCAGCCCAACCCCGGCCGTGGTCGCGGGGCGGTGGAGGCGCCGCCGGGGCACACGCCGGTGCGGCGCGGACCGGCCGAGCCCAAGGCAAAGGCCGAGCACGGCAAGCCGGCACCAGAGGTGCGGGGGCAGGGACCGCAGAAGCAGCCGGGCGCACCGCGCCGCTGAGCCCAGGCCGAAGCTCAAGTAGCTTCCGCCCCCGGATGACCCCGCAGCCAACCGTCGACGAGCTCCTCATCGCTGCCGTTTCCGACGTTTGGCGCGCCGCGGGGTTCGATGTTCAAGGCGATCTGTGCGAGGTCGGCACGGTCCGGCTGCGGCTGGAGGATGTAGGAGCGCGAGGGGGCATCACGCACTGGTCCGTCCGCGACGCCACCTCGCTCGACCTCGACGGGCTCGACACCGCGGCCTCGGACGCGGCCCCGGCGGCCGCCGGGGCCCACCCGAACGGCACGCTCTCGATCGACCACCTCGTCGGCATCACCCCCGACCTCGACCGGACCTTGGCCGTCCTGAAGGACGCCGGCTTCGACCTCCGCCGCGTGCGCGAGGGCGAGACCCCCGGCGGGTCGCGGCGGCAGGCCTTCTTTCGCATGGGCGAGCTGATCCTCGAGGTCGTGCAGGCGCCGGAGGGCACCAAGATCGCCGCGGACCCGAACGGGCCCGCGCGCCTCTGGGGCATCTCGTTTCTGGTCGAGGATCTGGCCACCCCGGCCGCAGCGCTCGGCGAGTGGCTGGGCGAGCCGCGCGACGCCGTCCAGCCCGGGCGGCGCATCGCGACGGTCGCGAGCGAGGCGGGCCTCGGCCCGGCGATCGCGTTCATGACCCCGGGTCGCGGGGCAGTCTGAGCGTGTGAAGTACCGCGAGCTCGGCAGAACCGGCATCGAGGTGTCGGAGATCGGATACGGCGCGTGGGGCATCGGCGGCGCGCAATGGGGAGGCGCCGACGACGACGAGTCGATCCAGGCGCTCCACCGCGCGATCGACCTCGGCGTCAACCTCATCGACACCGCGCTCGCCTACGGCGAGGGCCGGAGCGAGCGCCTCGTCGGCCAGGTGGTGCGCGACCGGTCCGAGACGATCTACGTGGCAACCAAGGTGCCGCCGAAGAACCTGACCTGGCCCGCTCCGGCAGGTGTGCCCGTGGAGGAGGTCTTTCCCGCCGACTACGTGCGGGCCTGCGCCGAGCGCAGCCTCTCCAACCTCGGCCTCGAGCGCATCGACGTGCTCCAGCTGCATGTCTGGAGCGACGAGTGGACCGACCAGGGCGACTGGCGCGAAGCCGTCGAGGAGCTGCGCTCCGCCGGCAAGATCGGCTTCTTCGGCGTCTCTATCAACGACCACCAGCCCTCCAACGGCGTACGCCTCGTGCAGAGCGGCGCGGCGGACACGGTACAGGTGATCTACAACGTGTTCGACCAGTCGCCGGAGGACGAGCTCTTCCCGGGCTGCCGCGAGCACGGCGTGGGCGTGATCGCGCGTGTGCCGCTCGACGAGGGCGGGCTCACGGGCAGCATCGGCCCGGACACGGAGTTCGCCGAGGACGACTTCCGCGAGAGCTACTTCCGCGGCGACCGCAAGCGCGAAATCCAAGAGCGCGTGCAGGCCATCGCGGCCGACCTCGGCACCTCCGAGGACGGGCTGGCGGAGACCGCCCTGCGCTTCGTGCTCAGCGAGCCGACGGTCTCGGCGGTGATCCCGGGCATGCGCTCCCTGCGCAACGTCGAGCGCAACGCCGCGGTCTCCGATGGACGCGGCGTGCCGGACGGCTGGCGTGAGAAGCTGCACGGCCACCGATGGGTGCGCAACTTCTACCGCTGACGCCGCTTGGATTCATCGTCGGCGTGGTCCTGCTCGCGATCGGGGCGGGCCGCCAGCTCGCGATCCTGCGCATGAGCGACGCCGAGTTCGCTCAGGGGACCGTGTACTCGCGCACGTCTTCCAGCACCGACCGGCCGCCGATCTCGATATAGCCCTCGTCGAGCGGCCGGGCGCGGATGCGCGACCCGCGGCCCTGGTGAATGTCGATCTCGCGCCCGAGCCGCGCGCACAGCAGCACAGCGGCCGCGCCCGTGGCCTCGTCCTCGTCGATCCCGTAGCGCACAGGGAAGACGCGCGCGCGGACCGTTCCGGTCGCTTCGTCGAGCCACGCCCAGGCGCCGATGTGGTCGTGGCCGCCCGGAGGCCCGCTCAGTGCGTCGACGTCGGCGGGCGAGTCGAGCCGCTCCCATTCGAAGTCCGGCGCCCATTCCGGGCGGGCCGCGACGTGGGACGCGCCGCCCTCGTAGCGGACCCTAACCTCACCCGCCGGCACCCGCAGGGTCGGCACGGACTCGCGCTCCCGCGCCAGCAGCCACGCGGTGCCGACCGTCGGGTGGCCCGCGAACTTCATCTCGACTGCCGGGGTGAAGATGTGCAGCTCGCCACGGCCGGAATCGTCCACGAACACCGTCTCGCTCAACCCCAGATCGGCGGCCACGGACTGGCGCGCCGAAGGCGGAACCTCCGTGCCGTCGAGGAAGACGGCCAGCGGGTTCCCACCTGACCCGTCGTCGTCGCAGAACACGCGGAGCACATGCAGTCGTGACACGCTCGGTCAGGGTAGCCTGCTCAACCCGTGGACCAGATGGAGCTGCGCAACCGCCTTGTCATGGCGACCCAGATGTGGCGCGAGGCGACCGCTGATCCGTTGCCGCGCATGGCGCCAGGCGACCCCGTGCAGCAGCTCGAGGCCTTTGAGATCACCCTCGTGGACATGCTGTGGGGACTGGCGACGCCGAAAACAGCCCGCGACGTCGCCGACAAGACCTGGGACCTCGTCCACGACCGCAGCGACGAGGATGCGGTCAAGCGCCGCGTCATCGAATGTCACGAGGCTCTCGCGCGGCTATCGGCTCGCAGTGGAGGGCTTGAACCCTGAGTTGTGGCTAGGCTGGAGCGACCGGTGAACGAGCTGCCGGAGCTCTTCGACCTGCGCCTGAAGGCGCGCTCGCTCGCCTACCTCTTCACGGCGGGGGCGGGTCTCGGGGCGCTCACGCTGATCCTGCCTCACGACGAGGCCTTCCGGGACCTCCAGATCTGGGTCGTCGTGGGCACCGCGGTGGTGATCGGCGCCGTCCTCTACTGGGCCGCCGACCGCGTCGCCGAATGGCAGCTGCACGTCGCGCTCGCGGCCGGGACGACGCTGCTGACCCTAGGCAACTACTACACGGGCACGGCCAACCTCTACGCCCTGCTCTACACCTGGGCGGGGCTCTACGCGTTCTACTTCCTCGGCACCCGGCCGGCACTCCTGCACCTGGCGTACATCGGCGTGGTCTACGCGATCGTGCTCTCGCTCCGCGAGCCGCCCAGCCCGGCGATCCGCTGGCTGTTGGCCGTGGGGACACCGCTGATCGCCGGGTTGCTGATCTCGCGCATGCTCAACCGGCTGCGGGCCGAGCAGGCCGAATCCGACCAGCGGGCACGCGAGCTGCGCGAAAGTGAGGCCCGCACGCGGCTTGTGCTGGACGCCGCGCCGGACGCGTTCGTCACCCTGGACGCCGAGGGCATCATCCGCGGCTGGAACCGCGCAGCCGAGCGCATCTTCGGCTGGACGGCCACGGAGGCGATCGGGCAGTCCATGCGGGTGCTCGTGACACCGGCCGAGTTCCGCGACCGCCACGACGAACGCCGCCAGTCGCTCGTCGCGAACAGCGGCACGCCGGCGCCCACCCACTACGAGGTCGAGCTCCAGCGCCGCGACGGCACCCGCTTCCCTGCCGAGTCGACCGTGTCCAGGGTCGACGTTCGCGGCGATATCCTGCTGGCCGGGTTCATCCGCGACGTGAGCGACCGGCGCCGTCAGCAGGACGAGCGCGAGGCGCTGCTGCGCGAGCAGGCGGCCCGCGCCGAGGCCGAGCGCGTGGCAGAGATGGTCAGCGGCATGCAGCTGCTCGTGGACGCCGCGCTCGCGCACCGCACGCTCGACGACATCCTGTTCGACCTCGTGGCGCGTGTACGGGCAGTGCTCGACGCCGACGCCGCCGCGATCTACCTCGCCGCGGAGGGCGCGCTGACGCTGTCCGCGGTCTCCGGCGGCGTGCCTCGAGACGATCCGGTCGAAGCGCTGCCCTTCGGGGAGGGCTTCGCCGGACGTGTGGCGGCCGAGCGCCAGCCGATGCTGGTCCAGGATCCGTCGCCCGGCGAGCTCCCGTACCCCGCTCTGGCCGACCTCGGGATCGACTCGCTGATCGGTCTGCCGCTGCTTGCCGAGGGCGACGTGACGGGCGTGCTGGTGGTGTGCGCCTCCGAGCCACGCCACTTCACGTCCGACGACGTCAACCTGCTTCGGCTGGCCGCCGATCGGGTGGCGCTTGCGGTCGACCACGCGCGCGTGTACGAGCGCGAGCACCGGATCGCCGAGACGCTCCAGCGCAGCCTCCTGCCCGAGCGCCTGCCGCAGCTGCCCGGGCTGTCGGTGGCCGCTCGCTACCTGCCCGCCGCCGCGGAGGCCGAGGTCGGGGGAGACTGGTACGACGTGCTGCCGACCCCGGGCGGAGGGGTAGGCCTGGTGATGGGCGACGTGGCGGGGAAGGGCCTGGCGGCGGCGTCGATGGTTGGACGGCTGCGCAGCGCGCTGCGCGCGTACGCGCTCGAGGGGCACGCGCCCGCGCGCGTGGTCGAGCAGCTCAACCGCCTGATCTGGACCGAGGAGGACGAGAGCCAGATGGCCACGCTGATCTACGTGGTCGTGGACCCGGTCGCCGGGGAACTGCATTGGGTCAACGCCGGTCACCCGCCGCCGCTCCTGCTGAGCGACGGCGGCACTCCCCAGTTCCTGGAGGGCGGCAGCTCGGTTCCGCTCGGCGTGCTGCCGTTCCCCGAGTTCGCGGAGGTGTCGATGCAGATCGACCAGGGGGCTACCGTGGTGCTCTACACCGACGGGCTGGTGGAACGCCCGGGCGAGCACATCGACTCTGGGCTGGACCGCCTCGCGGACGTGGTGCGCGGAGAGTCCGCCGATCCCCAGCTGCTCTGCGACCGGGTGTTGCGCGAGCTGGTGCCCGAGGGCGGCGCGCCCGACGACGTGGCTCTGCTGACGCTGCGCACGATCCCGATGGCGGACCGATTCCACGTGGAGCTGCCTACCGAACCGGAGGCGCTCGCCTCGATGCGCGGCCTGCTCCGGCGCTGGCTGCGGCACGTGGACGGCTCCGAGCTGGAGATCACCGAGGTGGTCACCGCTTGCGGTGAGGCCGCGACCAACGCGATCGAGCACGCCGGCGCCGGCATTCCGTTCGAGATCAGCGGGCAGGTCGAGGGCCGCAAGGTGGATATCTCGGTGCGCGACTTCGGCGCCTGGCGCGCCCCTCGAGAGGGCGACCACGGCAGAGGTATCTCCCTCATGCGGGCGTTGATGGATAGCGTTGAGGTCGTGCCCACGCCGGAAGGGACTACGGTCCGGATGCAACGGACTCTGATGGAGTCGAACGCGAACGGAGACCGCCAGTGATGGACCTGGTTCAACTCGAGATCGAAGAGCGGGGTGAAGTCGTGATCGCCCGCGTGACGGGCGAGCTAGACCTCGCCGGCGCACCCTCTATGGGAGACGCGATCGGCGAGGCCGTGCCGACATCGGCGCGGGGCCTGGTGGTCGACTTCAGCGGGCTCGAGTTCATCGATTCGAGCGGTATCGCGATGCTCTTCAACCTGGCCCGGCGACTCGGCAGCCGGCGACAGGAGCTGCGGGTGGTCGCACTCGACGGCGGGCCGGTCGCCCGCGTGCTGGACATCGTCGAGTTCGATCGTGCAGCGCCGGTCCACCAGACGCTCGACGACGCGCTGGCGCAGATTTCGCCCGACGGCGCCTGAGGCTTCCGGCTAAGCCGGAGCGGGGGCCCGCTCCGCGATGAAGTCGAGCACCAAGCGGTTGAACTCCTCGGCCCGCTCCACGTTCGCGCCGTGGGGAGGGGCCGGCAGCACCGTCAGCCGGGCGCGGGGGATCAGCTCCGCCAGTTCGCGCGACTTCCAGACGGGCACGAGGATGTCGTGCTCGGCGCCGATCACATGGGTCGGCACGCGCACCGCCGTCAGCCGCTCGCGCGCGTCGTGCCGGCCGCAGGCCTCGAGCTGGCGGATGAACGCCTCGGGCGGCTGCGGATGCGGGTGCTGCAGCATCATGCCGCGCATCCACGTGACGCCCTCCTCGTTCTCGAAGAAGGCCTCGGAGAAGTTGAGCAGCATCAGCTCGTCCACATGTTCCTCGCGCGAGATCTTCCGGACGCGCTGGGTCCAGACGTCGCTCAGCTTGCGCGCCCAGGCGCCGCCGGCCGGGAAGGTGACCGCGAGCGTCAGCGTGCGCACCCGCTCGGGGGCGCCGAGCGCGATCTCCTGGGCGATCGCCCCGCCCATCGACACGCCGAGCAGGTGGAACGAGTCCAGCTCGAGCGCATCGGCCAGCGCCAGCGTGTCCTGCGCCATGTCGGTGATCTCGTATGGCCGGTCGGCCATCGAGGAGCGGCCGACGTCGCGGTTGTCGAAGGTGATCGTCCGGTGGCTCGACGAGAAGGCCGGCACCTGAAGCATCCAGGCGACCGAGTCGGCGGACAGGCCCATCACGCAGAGCAGCGGCTCGCCCTCGCCGCGGACCTCGTAGTAGAGCGTCTGTCCGTTGACCTCGGCTGTCGGCATTACGCGTTCCTCCTCGGGAAGATGGTGAAACTTCCGATGGCGGTGGCCAGACGGCGGTTGCGCCGGTCGAGCGTCGTGCGGCAGACGATCTCACCCTCGGTTGCGGTGGCGACGTAGTTGATGGCGATGGACACGGTCGCGATGCCCTCGTCCCCGGCGGTCTCCCGCCAGAGCGTCGAGCCCATGCAGTAGTCCACCTGGGCGTACGTCACCGCGCCCGAGAGCAGGCCGGCGGCGTTGATCAGCTCGGGGCGGATCTCGACGCGCACCGTGTCCGCGCTGTCCCAGCGCATGCCGATCCAGCGACTGATGCCGTCGATGCCCTGGGCTTGTGCGGGGTTCTCGGCCCTCACGTCGGGCAACCCTACCGGCCTTGCTTGGCCAGCCAGCCAACAGCGGCCCGGTGCGCTCGTGGGGATACTTGCGCCCTCGCGGGCGTGCCGCCTGGCCTTTCCTGCAGGAGAACGCCGGCTGAATGCGCAACCATCCGGGCCATGACCGAGACCGCAAAGCTGGGTTGGGTGATCGCCTACGTGCCCGACGTCCCGGCGGCGATCGAGTTCTACGAGAGCGCCTTCGGCCTCGCACGCAACTTCGTCGCCGAGGACGCCAGCTTCGGTGAGCTGAACACGGGCCCGACCAAGCTGGCGTTCGCCACCGAGCAGCTGGGGGAGTCCAACTTCGACGCGGGCTTCCAGCGCCCGAGTGCCGATCGGCCCTTCAACATCGAGATCGCGCTTGTGTTCGAGGACGTCGAGGCGGCCTTCAAGCGAGCTCTCGAGCACGGCGCCTCGGCGCTGGCCGAGCCCAAGCGCAAGCCGTGGGGCCAAGTCGTCGCCTACGTTCGCGACCCCTTCGGCACCCTGGTGGAGCTCGCCTCGCCGACCGACTGACGTCATCGGTCCGTAAGCCGCCTCAGCCATGATGGGGCGCGGTGGCACTGCTCGTCCTGTTCGCGTTCGTCGCGGGCGCCGGCACGGCGCTGACTCCGTGCGTCCTGCCGGTCCTGCCGGCCCTGCTCGCCGCGACGGGCAGCGGAGGGCGGCGCCGCCCGATCGGGGTGATCTGCGGCCTGGTCACCACCTTCACGGTCGCGATCGTCGCGCTCGCCTCGGTGATCGACGGCGTCGGCCTGCCCGACGAGACCGTGCGGGCACTCGCCGTCGTCGTGCTGTTCGTCTTCGGCGTCTCGCTGCTCGTGCCGTCGGTGGCGGCGCGCATCGAGGCGCCGCTCACGCGCCTGGCCCGCTTCGGGCCAACCGACCGGGGCGACGGCTTCTGGTCGGGCCTGCTCGTGGGAGCGGGACTCGGGTTCGTCTACGCGCCCTGCGCGGGACCGATCCTCGCGGCCGTGGTCTCGGTGTCGGCCACGACCGGCGCATCCGGCGAGCTTGTGGTCGTGGCGCTCGGGTACGCCGCAGGCTCCGCGCTGGTGCTGCTGCTGATCGCCTACGGAGGCAGGCGCCTGCTGGACCGGCTGCGCGCGGCCGGGCGCGGCGCCGCGGTCCAGCGCACGCTCGGCATCGTGATGGTGGCAACCGCCGTCGCGGTGGCCACGGACCTCGACGTGCGCTTCCAGACCGCGCTCGCCAACGACTTCCCGGACTTCCTCACGAACCCCACGCGCGCGCTCGAGCGCTCCGGCGCCGTCGAGGACCGGCTGGCGGAGCTGCGCGGGCGGGCGCGCTTCGCCGAGAGCGCGCGCGGCGCAGAACGCAAGGCCGGGCTGCCGGTGCTGGGCCGGGCGCCCGACTTCACGGGCAACGAGCGCTGGTTCAACACTCCGGCCGGCGCCCCGCTCCACGTGCGCCAGCTGCGCGGCAAGGTGGTGCTGGTCGACTTCTGGACCTACACCTGCATCAACTGCATCCGCACCCTGCCGTACCTGCGCGCCTGGGACGCCCGCTATGGCAAGCGCGGACTGACGATCGTGGGCGTGCACACGCCCGAGTTCCCGTTCGAGCGCGACGCGCACAACGTCGAGCGCGCGATTGGTCAGAACCAGCTGCGCTATGCGGTCGCCCAGGACAACGAGTACGCCACCTGGAGCGCGTGGGGCAACCAATACTGGCCGGCCAAGTACCTGATCGACTCGCGCGGGCGCGTGCGCTACGCGCATTTCGGCGAGGGCGAGTACGAGAAGACCGAGTCGGCGATCCGGGCCCTGCTCGCCGAGGCCGGCGCCTCCCACCTGGGCGAGACGGCCCGGGCGAGAGTTGAGACTGCCTCGCCCGAGCTTGCCACGCCCGAGACCTACCTCAACTACGAGCGGGCGAAGAACTTCGACCCGCCGCTGCGGCCCGGGGTCGGCAGCTACGCCGGCGCCAGCGATCTGGCGCCCGTGCATTTCTCGCTGTCGGGCACGTGGGACATCTCGGCGGAGTCAGCCACCGCCGTCCGCGACGCGCGCATCGACGCGCGGGTGACCGCCCGCAAGGTGTTCCTCGTGCTGGGCACGAGCGACGGGCGCCCCCGCCAGGTGCAGGTGCTGCTCGACGGCCGGCCGCTGCCTGAGGACGAGGCCGGGGAGGACGTGACGGGCGGGCGCGTGACTGTGCGTGACCAGCGCCTCTACCGCCTCGTGTCCCTGCCCAAGGTCGAGGATCGCCGCCTGACTCTGGAGCTGCCGCCGGGCGTGAGCGGCTACGCGTTCACGTTCGGCTGAGCGATGCCACCCGGGGGCTCACGCCCCCGGCCCCCGTGGCTCGCTGGCCGGTGGCTGGCTGGCCGCCGCTGATTGGCCAGCCAGCCAGGATTGGTAGGCTCGCCCTCACCGTGGCCAAGGTCTGCATCATCGGCGCGGGCTCGTCAGGCATTGCCGCCTGTCAGGTGCTCCAGGGACGCGGCATCGAGTTCGACTGCTTCGAGAAGGGGTCGGGCATCGGTGGCAACTGGCGCTACGGCAACGACAACGGCATGTCGTCCGCCTACCGCTCGCTCTTCATCAACACCTCGCGGGCGATGATGGAGTACGCCAGCTACCCGATGCCGCCGGAGTACCCGGACTATCCGCACCACACCCAGATAGCCCGCTACTTCGAGGACTACGTCGACCACTTCGGCTTCCGCGACCGCATCCGCTTCGGCACCGAGATCGCACGGGTCGAGCCGGCCGGCGATCGGTGGGAGGTCACGCTCGCCGGCGGCGAGTCGCAGGGCTACGACGCGGTGATGGTCGCGAACGGCCATCACTGGGACCCCAAATACCCCGAGCCGCCTTTCCCGGGACAGGAGTCGTTCACAGGCGAACAGCTCCACTCGCACTGGTACCGCGAGCCCGATGAGCGCTTCGTGGACCGCAACGTGCTGGTGCTCGGCATCGGCAACTCGGCCACCGACATCGCCACCGAGACGTCGCGCCACTCGACCATGACCTACCTGGCGATGCGGCGCGGCGCGCACGTGCTGCCGAAGTTCATCGGCGGCGTCCCGCTCGACCAGCTCGGCCCGAGCTGGACCAACCGGCTGCCGTTCGCCTTCACGCGCAGCTTCCTCATGCGCGAGGTCAAGCGTGTGCAGGGGCCGATGGAGAACTACGGACTGCCCACGCCGGACCACAAGCTCGGCCAGGCCCCACCCGACGGTCTCCGCCGACCTGCTGACGCGCATCGGGCACGGCCGCATCACGGTCAAGCCCAACCTGGAGGCCATCGACGGCTCGGTCGGGCACTTCGTGGACGGCACGAGCGCCCCGATCGACACGATCGTCTGGTGCACCGGCTACCGCATCTCGTTCCCGTTCCTCGACTCCTCGGTGATGGGCACGGCGGGCAACCACGTGCCGCTCTACCGGCGCGTGGTCCACCCCGAGCGGCCCGGGCTCTACTTCATCGGGCTGGTGCAGCCGCTGGGGGCGATCATGCCGATCGCCGAGCGCCAGTCCGAGTGGGTCGCCGACCTGTTCGAGGGCGCGGCGGCGCTGCCCGACCCCAAGCGCATGACGCGGGCGATCGAGCGCGAGGAGAGCGCGATGCGCAAGCGCTACATCGCCTCGACGCGGCACACGATCCAGGTGGACTTCCACTCGTACATGCGCACGCTGGCAAGCGAGCGCAAGCGCACTCGCGGCGTGCAGCGCCCGCTGCCGGCCGTGAGCGAGCGGCCGCCGGTGGCCGCCCGCGCCGCGTAATGGGAGGCGTAGCCGTGGTCACGGGCGCCGGCCGCGGCTTCGGCCGCGAGATCGCGCGGCAGCTGGCCGGACGCTCCTACACCGTCCTGGCCACCGACATCGACGGCCAGGCCGCCGCGGCCACCGCCGAGGCCGTCGGCGGCTTCTCGCTGCAGCTCGACGTGCGCGACCCCGAGGCGCACCGCCGCGCGG
>JACCSF010000084.1 GCA_013813135.1 Thermoleophilaceae bacterium
AGGAGCGTCTCCGCGTTGCGACGGATGGCACCCAGATCGAGCGTGAAGCTCGACCGCTCCACTTGCTCTCCAGGGTGCTCGGGAGCGAGCCGAGAAGATCGCTCGCGATGAGTCCCGCGCGATGGGGCGAGAGCTCCGCTGCCCGGCCGTGCGCGACCGCGGCCGCCGCGGCTGCGACCTGCGCGTCGAGGCCCTTGGACAGAAACGCGGCCGTGATCCCGGTGAGGACGTCACCGGAACCCGCGGTCGCGAGAGCAGGCGATCCGAGATCGGAGACGATCACACCGGCTCCCGGTGCCGCGACGATCGTGTCCGAGCCCTTGAGCACCACGACGGCGCCAAAACGCTCAGCGGCCTGTCGGGCGGCGTCGAGCCGATGCGCGCCGACCCACTGCGGGTCCGTTTCGAGCAGCCGCGCAAGCTCTCCGGCATGAGGCGTCATGACAGTCGGGGCCGCGCGTGAGAGCGGCTCGAGCTCGAACAGCGCGTCGGCGTCGACCACCGCGGGGAGATCGATTTTCTCGAGAAGCTCGCGGACGAGCGCCCGACGCCCGGAGCCACGCCCCAGCCCCGGGCCGAGTGCGATCGCACCAGCTCGCTCCGCAGCCGCGACGATCGTCTCGACGGCATTCTCGTCGGTCCAGCCGATCTTGACCGCCTCGAGGACGAGGGACTCTGCGACGGGCAGGGACTCGGCAGGGACTGCGAGCGTGACGTATCCCGCATCCGCACGAAACGCCGCGAGCGCCGAGAGGCAGGCGGCGCCCGTCATGCCTGGCTGCCCGCCGACGACGAGCACCGCGCCGGCGGTGTACTTGGTATCTCCCGCCGCGCGGCGCGGGACGAGCTCGAGCAGCGCAGGGGTCGCGCGCCGGTGCTCCGTGGAGATCTCGTCGAGCCCGAGGTCCGCGACCACTATCCGGCCGGCGTGGAATCGGCCGGGCGCGATTGCGAGACCCAGCTTGGGCGCATGGAAGGTCACGGTGAGGTCGGCGTCGACGACCGCACCCGTGACCTCGCCGGTGGAGGCATCAACGCCTGACGGAACATCGACCGCGACAATCGGCGAGCCGGCCGCATTCATCCGCTCGATCACGGCCGCCTCCTCCGGACGAGGCTCGCCAACGAAGCCCGTCCCGAAGAGCGCGTCGACGATTACGTCATAGCCTTCGACCTCCGCTGTCTCGTCGGCCTCGTGCCCTGACTCGCGGAAGGCGCGCGCCGCCACGCGGCCGTCGCCACCGTTCGAGCCTCCGCCGCACACGCAGGCGAACCGCCGTGCCCCGGGAAAGGCAAGCATGGCTTCGCGGGCGACCGCGGTACCAGCCCGCTCCATCAGCTCCGGAACCGTGTCCGGGTAGCCCGAATACCGCTCCTCGGCGGCGCGCATCTCCGCGGCCGTGTAGAGCGGCTCGTACACCGTCTAGTGCGCAATACCGGAACCGGCTAGCGCCGGATCCGGCCGCGGGGTCCGGTGTTGGCTCACGCGCCGCCAGTCGTCACGACGCAGATGGCCGCCGCGAGCTCGCGCGAGTGCGTCATCGAGAGGTCGATCGCGCCCGCGCTCACCTGCTCCGCGAACGCCGCGGTTCGCCCCGAGAGGCTGACGCCGGGCTTCGGCCGACCGACGATCTCCACCTCCTTCCAGGTGAAGCGGACTCCGCAGCCGAGAGCTTTGCCGACAGCTTCCTTGCCGGCGAAGCGCGCCGCGTAGCTCTGGGCGGGATCCGCGCGGGAGTCGCAGTACGTCCGCTCGGCTTCCGTGAAGCAGCGCTCGCGGAAGCCGGGGCGCTCGAGGGCGCGCCGCACGCGTGCGATCTCGATCAGGTCGACCCCGACCTTCACCGGGCGAGGCCCCCGGTCAGGTCCTCCTCGAGCAAGGCAGGGAACTGGGCAAGCGAGGACACGACGATGTCGGGTGAAGCCTCCGCCGTCTCGAGCGTCTCCGGGCGGAATTTCCCGGTCCGCACGAGTGCCGTCCGCATGCCGAAGAGGCGGGCGCCGCGGATGTCCGACTCGATGTCGTCCGTGACGAGCCAGGTCAGCTCGGGCTCCGCCTCGAGGACGTCCAGCGCGGCCGCGAAATACGACGGGCTCGGCTTTCCCAGCACGGTCGCCTCGACTCCGGTCGCGTACTCGAGCCCGGCGACGAACGCACCACTGTCGAGCATAGGCCCGCGGCTCGTCTGCCACCACTTGTTCTTGTGCAGGCAGTAGAGCGAGGCGCCCAGCTGGATCTCGCCGAACGCCCGCGCGAGATTCATGTAGCTGAACACCTGGTTCGGCTCGAGCGTCTCGTCGCACCCTCCGATGAGCACCGCATCGGAGTCGTGCCCGACGAGCTCGAGGCCGTCGAGATCGGGGACGATCGAGGTCATCGCGAGAGCCAGCACTCGCTTTCCCGCCAGCTCGCGGGCGGCTGCGCCCGCGGGCGTCTGCAACTCGAGGTCGTCCAGCGAGAACCCCATACGACGAAGCTCCTCGGACAGACGGGCTCGCGGCTGCGTCGAGTTGTTCGAGACGAAGCGGAGCGCGTGGCCCGCCTCTCGCAACTCAGCGACTGCCTCGGCGGCCCCAGGGATCGGCTCTCCGGAGACGTGAAGCACTCCGTCGATGTCGAGCAGAATGCAGGCCATGGAGCGTGAGTCTATTCGGGTCACACGCCCCGTCTCCCTGCCGGTTTCCGAGATCGAGCTCAGGGTCTCGCGCTCGAGCGGGCCGGGTGGCCAACACGCCCAGAAGTCCTCGACGCGCGTCGAGGCCGTCTTCGACGTAGAGGCGTCGACCGCGCTTTCGGACGTGCAGAAGCGACGGGTGACGGGGAAGGCGGGACCGGTGCTACGGGCGGTCGCGCAAGACGAGCGGAGCCAGGCGCGGAACCGGGAGCTCGCGACGGAGCGCCTCGTCGAGAAGCTCCGGCGGGCATTGGCTGTGCCTCGGCGCCGTGTTCCGACGAGCCCCGGGACCCGTGCCCGTGAGCGCAGGCTCGAGGCGAAGCGGCGACGCGCAAGAGTGAAGAAGCTCCGCCGCCCACCAGCCGGCGATTAGCGCAGGAGCGTGGCCAACGAGACGGCGGCCTCAACGGTGCCTGGCACGTAAGCGTGAAAAGTGCGCGCCGATCTGTGCGCGGCTCGATCGTCCGAACGGCACGTGCCTGCGTAGGATCGAGGCGTGGACGCGATCAAGCTGGCACTCCTTCTGCCGGAGCTGCCGACCGAGCGGACGCAGCTGCTGGACAACCTCGGGCGCATCCGTCGCGAGGTCGGCCCGATAACCCCCGAGCTGTCGGACGCGGTCGCCGACCATATGAACATCCGCCGCGGCGAGGTGCACGAGGTCGTGTCCTTCTACTCCTTCTTGCAGGTGCCGGCGGACGCGCTCCGGGTCTGTACCGGGCCGATCTGCGACTGCTACGGAGGACGCGAGCTTCTCGCCGGCACGCCCGGGGCGATCGAGGTCGCGTGCCTCGGGCACTGCGATCTCGCACCGGTGATGACGCGCGGCGACGAGATCGTCCCGGAAGTAACCCATGCTACGAACAACGGTCCGGCGATCGGGCTCGGGCTGCGGGACGAGACGCTCGCCGACTACGCGGCGCGCGGCGGCCTCGAACTGCTCCGAGAGTTGCTCTCACCCGAGCGCATCATCGAGGAGCTCAAGGCGTCCGGGCTCACGGGCTACGGCGGAGCCGGCTTCCCGACCGGGATCAAGTGGGAGGCCGTCTCACGCGAGCCGCGCCCGCGCTTCGTCGTCGTCAACGCGGACGAGGGCGAGCCCGGAACGATCAAGGATCGCTACGTCATGGAGCTTCGGCCACACCTCTTCCTGGAGGGTGTTCTCATCGCGATGCGGTTCGCGGAGGCCGCTGAGGGCCTGATCTACTTGCGCGAGGAGTACGCGTCCGCCCGCAACAGACTGCTGCAAGCGATCGACGAGTTCCGCGACGCAGGGCTGCTCGAAGGCCGCTCGCTCGGGCTCGTGATCGGTGCGGGTGCGTACATCGCGGGCGAGGAAACGGCGATGTTGGAGTCGATGGAGGGTCGGCGCGCGATGCCGCGGCTTCGGCCTCCCTTCCCGGCCCAGATCGGGTACCTCGGCCGCCCCACGCTCATCAACAACGTCGAGACCCTCGCGCACCTCCCCGCGATTCTCGGAAACGGCGGCGCCTGGTGGGCCGCGCTCGGGAAACGCGAAGCGGCGGGAACACGCCTCTGGTCGGTCTCGGGCTCGGTCGCGCGACCCGGCTGCTACGAGGCGCCGAACGGGGTGACGATACGCGAGCTCGTCGACGAGTACGCGGGCGGTTTTTCAGGTGAGACGGGCGCAATCGTCCCGGGTGGCGCCGCCAGCGGGATCCTCCCTCCGTCAGCGGTGGACACCCCACTGACCCGTGACGGCCTCGGCGAATACGGCGCGGGCGTGGGCTCTGCCGCGCTCCAGGTCTTCCCCGCCGCGTACTCCCCGCTCCGCCTGCTCTCGGAGACGATGCGCTTCTTCGCCGAGGAGTCGTGCCAGAAGTGCACGCCCTGCCGGATCGGGAACCGCGCGCTCCACCACCTGTGCGAGGAGCTCGAGCACGAACGGGCGCCGATGACGCGTGAGAAAGTCGCCGAATGGCTGCTCGCCATGGAGAAGACCTCGATCTGCGGGCTCGGCCAGGCCTCGCCGATCCCGGTGCGAAACGCAATGCAGCACTGGCCCGAGCTCTTCGCCCCGCTCCGCTAGTTGTAGACCCTGAGCACGTTGGTTCATCCGGGCCTCCTTGAAGGCTGAGGGCTGGCAAGCAACTCAGTCCGAAGGAGGACCCGGATGAAGCTTCACGGTAACGCGGCGCTCACTTGGAGCGGGAGGCGGCGGCTCGTAGAGCTGGTCGTCGTCGAGGGGTGGACAGTGACAGCGGCGGCCGAGAGGCTCGGCATCAGCGTGCGCTGCGCGGGCAAGTGGGTCGGGCGCTACCGCCTGCAAGGGGAGCTGGGGCTCCACGATCGCTCCTCGGCGCCTCGGCGGGTGGCCAACCGCACTTCCGAAGAGCGGGTGCAGGCGATCGTCGCCCTGCGCCGCCTGCGCTTCACCGCGGCCGAGATCGCCGAGCTGCTGGAGATGGCGCTCTCGACCGTCTCCGGGATCCTCCGCCGAGCGGGGATGGGCAGGCTCGGTCGGATCGGGCTCGAGCAGCCCGTGCGCTACGAGCGCTCGCGGCCTGGCGAGCTCGTGCACATCGACGTCAAGAAGCTCGGCCGCATACAGGACGGCGCCGGCAAGCGGGTCTCAGACGGCTCGCGCCGGCGCTACACGCGGACCGTCGGAGACGAGAAGGGCAGGCGCCACCGCACGGTCGGCTGGGAGTACGTGCACATCTGCGTCGACGATTTCAGCCGGCTCGCCTACGCGGAGGTGCTCCCCGACGAGAAGGCCGTGACCGCGATCGCCTTCCT
>JACCSF010000094.1 GCA_013813135.1 Thermoleophilaceae bacterium
CGCCGATCATCACCGCCGAGGGGCACGCGCTAGGCACGCTCTGCGTGATCGACCACGTGCCCCGAAACTGGACCCACGACCAAATCGAAATGCTCTCGGATCTCGCCGCCGCAGTCGTCACCGCAATCGACCTGCGAGCTGCTACGCGCAACCAGCTTCGCCCCTAACTCCTGGCTGTCCGCCCGATTGTCACGCGAGACCGTGCGGCGATGCGGGCGGGTCAGCCGTCGACCCCCACGCGCCCGCATCGGACGAACACCGGAAGCTCCGCCCACCGGCGAGCAGAGTTTCGCATCCCCATGAAAGCGACAGCGGCAGAGAGGCGACGTCGACGAAGTCGCCGCTTCGCGAGGCGCGAATAGTAAGCACCGGCCTCGGCTGCGGCTATCGATCCCGGGGGCCAGCCCTCGGACGCGACGCCAGGGCTACCCTCCTGGTCTCCGGCTGACGAGTGACTCGATAGCGCTTGACGACCTGGTCGCCGCCGGCCGCCTGCACCCGGAGATCGGCGAGATCGCCGACTGGACCGAGACGCCGCGCGTGCTGGCCTCCGTGCGCGACCGCAGGGTGCGAGGCAACGCCGTGCTCACCCTGCCCCAGGCAGACGGCGCCGCTGCTTCGGGCGATGCGGGCTGCGGCGACGCGGCCGACCTTGGCGGCCAGCTCCTGCAGCGAGGCGCTTGGCGAGATACTTCGGAGATCATGGCCTTGCCCATCGCACGGCGAAGGCGTTCGCTCCCGTGAGAATCGTCCAGATGTCGGACCTGCACGTCGGGGAGGGACTGTTCCGTCCCGAGCTGCTGAGCGCCGCCATACGGGAGGCCAATGAGCTGGCACCGGATCTCGTGGTGATTGCCGGTGACCTCACCATGGAGGGTTATCGCAACGAGTTCGAGGAGTGCAAGCGGTTCTTGAGTGAGCTCGCGTGCGGCCACGTGGTCGTGGCGATGGGCAACCACGATGCCCGCAACGTCGGCTACCGGCACTTCGAAGACTTCTTCGGCGCCCGCGACTCGGTCACGACGGTGGCCGTCAGCGAGGGTCGCGCGAAGGTGGTGGCGATCGACTCCACCAAGCCCGACCTCGACGAGGGCGAGGTCGGGCGCGAGCACTACGGCTGGCTCGACGCCGAGCTCCGTGGTTGGACGGAGGGCCCGCGGATCGTCGTCATCCACCACCACATCCTGGCCGTCCCCGGCACTGGCCGTGACGTCAACAACCTGCGCGACGCCGGTGACGTGATGGCGATCCTGCGCGAGCTCGAGGTGGACTTGGTGCTCTCCGGGCACCGCCACGTGCCGTACGTATGGAGCATCTCCGGAGTGCGCGTGGTGCACTCCGGCACCGTCTCGACGCTGCGCGTGCGCGGCACGATGCCGCCGTCGTACAACGTCATCGAGATCGATGCAGACGAGGTCAGCATCGCCCTGCGGCAGCCCGGGCAGGGGTCGCAGGGCGAGGAGCCCTTGGCCCGTTTCGCACGCCAGCCGGTCACGACCAGCAGCTTCTATCCCGAGCTCGAGCGCTTCGTGCGCTACGACCGGGATCCGTTGTCTCCGCCGCCCGCGGCGCGTGCATAAGCGCGCCCTCTGCCGCGCGTAGGCGAGGCGAGCGCGTCGGAGCCAGAGACCGGTCCGGCCATCACCGCCGTGCTCGACGACGGCCCGCTCGCAGGCCGGGGGATCGACGCAGAAGCCGTGGAAGGTCGCCCGCCGAAGACGATCGACGTACGCGCCGACAACGGGAGCACGTGCCGCTACTGGCTCGCGGAGTGGGCCCAGGCCGGTTCGTCGGCCGTTATGCACGTTCCTGTACCGCATCTAGATTGGGGGTTGGCACTGCTACGCGCTCCGAAGTTCGATCGAGGGCTGTTTCCGGCGGGGGGCTCGGCGCGGAGCCCGAACCGTGCGGTTGGAGACCAACCGCGCACCCCCCCAGCATTCCGCCTCAGATGATCGGATCCACTTTGCGCTCGTCGCGCAAAGCAGAGCAACGGAGCGGACACGGCAGCTGCGAGAGCGGGCTGGCCGGCACGTGGCCGGGCTGATTCACCGGTCGTTGCCGGTCAGCGCGTCGCTGGGCCGGCCTGGATCGTGTGCCAGCGCCCGCTTCCTCGCGTCCTTCTTGGCCTTCTTCTCCAGCCGACGCTCGAGGAGCCTGCGTTCACGGTTGAGCTTTGCCATCTTTCTCTTGCCGCTTGATGCCATGCCTGTCCTCTGAGTTGTGTGGAGTGTCGAGCGCGTAGATGTCGCGCAAGCCAGTTGGGGGTCAAGCCCGGGAGCAGATCGCGTCCACCGCGCTGTGCGGATACCTGCAGGTCCTGCTGCGCATAGAAGTGCCGCCGCCGTGGGCGGTCCGGAGCCGCGCGAAGAGCCGCGCACCGGCCCCGTCTCACGAGCAGGAAGGCTGGGCGGTCGAGATCGCAGACGCGCAGAAGGTGAAGGGCTTGGCGCCGCTGGCCTGCAGGACCGACAAGATCGATTCGCAGGTGCTGGCGGTCTTGAGCCACCGCGACCTGGTGCCGGCGATCTGGCTCCCCGACCCCCGGATCCGGGAAGAGCGCGAGCTCGCCCGCTTTCGCCTCCACTTGGTCAAGCACAAGTCGGCGCTCAAGAACCGGGTCCACTCGACGCTGATCAACTTCGGCAAGCCCTGCCCGGTCACCGACCTGTTCGGAGTCGCGGGCCGCCGGCTGCTCGCGCGCCTGCGCGTCCCGCAGCCCTGGCGCGGGAACGTCGCCGCGAGCGTGGAGCTGATCGACGACCTCGAAGACCAGATCGCCGAGATCAACCGGCGCCTGAAGGAAGGCCACGCCGACCACCGCTACATCCCGCTGTTGATGTGCGCACGGGGATCGGCTGGTGCTCGCCTTCACGATCGCCGCCGAGATCGGCGCGATCGAAAGGTTCGCCTCCCCCGAGAAGCTCGCCGGCTACACCGGTCTCTGCCCCCGCGTCAACCAGTCAGGCGACAAGGATCGCCGCGGCCCTCTGACCAAGCACGGTCCCCGCTACCTGCGCTGGGCGCTGCTGGAGGCGACGATGCACGCGCTCAAGCACCCCGCCTATTCGGAGCGCTACCAGCGAAACAAGCGCCGGCTCGGAAAGCAGCGCGGCGCCAAGGTCGCCCAGATCGACATCGCCCGAAAGCTGACCGTCGCGATCTGGCACATGCTGACTCGCAATGAAACCTTTGCTCCCCGAGGCGCCACTTTTCGTCTGGCGACATAGATCGCCCTTTTGGACTTGCGCCCGCGAGCGAAGCATCCCATTTCGCCTGATCCTCGGACCACGAGGCCATAGAGACATGAGCACCGCTCCACACCCGACAACCTCGAGAGGACCCTGACGACGAATCCACCGACCCCTACTTGACACGAGGCGCTTCTTCATAGAGACGAGAAGCACCTGTCAGCCTTCAGAAAAGCTCCGCCCGTAGCTGCTCCACGATGATCGACCAGTAGGAGTTCGGATCATCTAGCGCCGCCGGGTCAATCCGGCGTAATTTCGCATCGAGTTCCTCCACTTCCTCGTCCGAGCCATCGCCCGGCGAGTCCCGCACTTTGCTGACCAGCAGGAGGCAGTCGCCGTACTGATCTTGCGAGGAGTTGATGAACCACTCTCGCTCCTCCAGTCGAGCAACGACGCTGCCGTTATTGAGCACCAAGATCTCGACGGGAATCGGGCTCATGAACCTAGTCG
>JACCSF010000098.1 GCA_013813135.1 Thermoleophilaceae bacterium
TCGTCGCCCGCGCCGAGCAGCGCGCCAACCGCTTCGGCGCCCGCCGCAACAACGGCTGGGTGCTGCCCGGTCCGTACGTCGGCGCCTACGGGACCAACTACCTCGGCCGCGCGGTGATCGCGACTGCCGCCTTGGGGGCGAACACGCGACCGGAGACGGTCTACCCGCTCGCGGTGGCCGACGTGACGGGCCGGCAGCTGAGCGGGAGCCACCGCTACGTCGTGCGTTTCCCGCGCGGTCAGCTGCCACCGGCAAACGCATTCTGGTCGCTGACCATGTACGGCGAGGACCGCTACCTGGTGCCCAACGCCATCGACCGCTACGCGATCGGCGACCGCACGAAGGGACTGCATCGCGGGCGCGACGGTTCGCTCACGCTCTACATCCAGCACGGCCGGCCGAGCGGCGCCGCGGGCGCCAACTGGCTGCCGGCGCCAAGCGGCCGCTTCCGCCTGGCGCTGCGCATCTACGAGCCGAGGCGCAGCGTGCTGACGGGTGGCTGGCTGCCGCCGCCCGTACAACGGCGCTGACCGGGCCGCCCGGGGACTACACTCGGACGAGGGTTCGCGGCAGGTAATGGAAGAAAAGACTCTCGAGAAGCTGGACCGCGTCGTAGTGCGGTTTGCAGGGGATTCCGGTGACGGCATGCAGCTGACCGGGAGCCGCTTCACGGATGCCACGGCGGTGGTGGGCAACGACCTGGCCACGCTGCCGGACTTCCCGGCCGAGATCCGCGCTCCGGCCGGCACCCCGCATGGGGTGTCCGCCTTCCAGATCCACTTCGCGTCGCGCGACATCCTCACGCCGGGCGATCACCCCAACGTGCTGGTCGCGATGAACCCAGCCGCGCTGATCACCCAGCTCGGGGCCGTCGAGAAGGGCGGCACGGTGATCGTCAACGAGGACGGCTTCTCCGACCACAACCTGCGCAAGGCCGGCTACGAGTCGAACCCGCTCGAGGACGACTCGCTCGACGACTACCGGCTCTTCCGCGTGCCGATGACCTCGATGACGGTGCGCGCCACCGAGGGCATCGACGGCATCACCCGGCGCGACGCCGCGCGCTCCAAGAACCTGTTCGCGCTCGGGCTCGTGTCCTGGATGTACGGCCGTCCCACGGAGCCGTCCACGAACTGGATCGAGAAGAAGTTCGACGACGACCCGGGTGTGCGCGACGCCAACCTGGCCGCGTTCCGCGCTGGCTACAACTTCGGCGAGACCGCCGAGCTGCTCGCGGTCCACTACGAGATCGAGGCGGCCCCGGCTCCGCCCGGCACCTACCGCAACGTCAACGGCACGCAGGCACTGGCCTACGGGCTGATCGCCGCCAGCGTCCGCTCTGGGCTGGGGCTCTTCCTGGCCTCGTATCCGATCACGCCGGCGTCCGAGCTGCTGCACGCGCTGTCGCGCCACCGCCGTTTCGGCGTCCACACGATCCAGGCCGAGGACGAGATCGCGGCCGCCAACATGGCGCTCGGCGCCGCGTTCTCGGGCCGCCTCGCCGTGACCGCCACCAGCGGACCGGGCATGGACCTCAAGGCGGAGACGATCGGGCTGGCGGTGGCGATGGAGCTGCCGCTGATCGTGGTGGACATTCAGCGCGCCGGGCCGTCGACCGGCATGCCGACCAAGACGGAGGCCGCCGACCTGCTGATGGCGCTCTACGGCCGCCACGGTGAGTCGCCGCTGCCGGTGGTGGCCGCCAGCACCCCATCCGACTGCTTCCACTCCGCCATTGAGGCGGCGCGCATCGCGGTCACGCACCGCACTCCGGTGATCCTGCTAAGCGACACCTTCCTCGCGAACTCCTCCGAGCCGTGGAAGCTCCCGGACGTGGACTCGCTCCCGGAGATCGATCCCAGGTTCGCCACGGAGCCCAACGAAGGCGACCGCTTCATGCCCTACCTGCGCGACGAGAGGCTGGCGCGCCCGTGGGCCGTGCCGGGCACTCCCGGGCTGCGTCATCGCATCGGCGGGCTGGAGAAGGAGGACGTGACCGGCAACATCTCCTACCAGCCCGAGAACCACGACCACATGACGCGCCTGCGCGCCGAGCGGATCGCGCGCGTGGAGGTGCCCGACGTGCACGTGGACGACCCGGACGGCGACGCCACCCTGCTGGTGCTCGGCTGGGGGTCGAGCTACGGCGCGATCGAGGGCGCCGCCCGCCGGCTGCGACGCGAGCGGGGCCTGAAGCTCGCCACCGCCCACCTGCGCCACCTCAACCCACTGCCCGGCAACATCGAGCAGGTGCTGCGCTCCTACGAGCGCGTGCTCGTGCCGGAGACGAACATGGGCCAGCTCTCCAAGGTGCTGCGCGCCGAGTACCTGGTCGACGTCGAGAGCTATACGAAGGTCGACGGCCTGCCGATCTTCACGCGCGACGTGATGGAGCAGGTGGAGGAGCGCCTCGGATGAGCGAGCGCACGAACGGCCACCACGGCGGTAACGGCGGCGCCCCGGACGCCGACCTCGGCTTCGGCCAGCCCGGCGAGCAGGCGATCAGCGACGGTCCGGTCGAGCTGCCGCTGTCGAAGGCCGACTTCTCCTCCGACCAGGAGACGCGCTGGTGCCCGGGCTGCGGCGACTACGCGATCCTCGCCTCGGTCCAGGGGTTCATGCCGGAGCTGGGCATCCCGCCGGAGCAGATCGTCTTCGTCACCGGCATCGGCTGTGCCGGGCGGTTCGTCTACTACATGGACACCTACGGGATGCACGGCATCCACGGCCGCGCGCCCGCACTGGCGACCGGCGTGGCGACCTCTCGGCCCGACCTGTCCGTGTGGGTGGTGAGCGGGGACGGCGACGCCCTCTCGATCGGCGGCAACCACCTGATCCACGCGCTGCGCCGCAACGTGCCGCTCAAGATCCTGCTGTTCAACAACCAGATCTACGGGTTGACGAAGGGCCAGTACTCGCCGACGAGCGAGGAGGGCAAGGTCACCAAGTCCACGCCGTTCGGCTCGCAGGATCACCCCTTCAACCCCGTGTCGCTGGCGCTCGGCGCCGAGGCGAGCTTCGTGGCGCGCACGGTCGACACCGACAAGAAGCACGTGGCCGAGACGCTGCGCGCGGCAGCCGCCCACCAGGGCACGGCCTTCGTCGAGATCTACCAGAACTGCAACGTGTTCAACGACGGCGCCTTCGACGCGGTGCGCGCCAAGGGCGAGAAGGAGCGCAACCAGATCCGCCTGGAGCACGGCAAGCCGGTCCGCTTCGGCGCCGAGGACGAGCGCGGCGTCGCGCGCGGCCCGGACGGCCGCCTGGAGCTGGTCGACGTGGCCACGGTGGGCGCGGACGCGCTCGTGGTCCACGACGCCGAGCGCCGCGAACCGAGCCTCGCGTTCGAGCTGGCCCACCTGGCCGCCCGCCCAACCGCCCCCACGCCGATCGGCATCTTCCGCGCCGTGGACCGGCCCGTGTACGGGGCCGAGCTGTCGGCGTCGCTCGACGAGGCCCGCGCCGAGGTGGGCACGCCGGAGCTCGAGGCGCTGCTGCACTCGGGCGAGACCTGGACCGTTTCGTAGCGTCCCGGGCGCCCGGGCGGCTAAGCCGCCAGGTCCATCACCAGCTCGGATACGCCTGAGCCGGTGTGGTGCTCGTCGAGGTGCAGCGTCAGCCGCTGCATCAGCTTGTGGGCCGGCAGGTTGTCGCTGGCAATCGTCGCGGTGAAGCGGCGGATGCCGAGGTGGCGCGCTTCGGCGGCCAGTCGCTCGGCGAAGAGGGAGCCGACGCCGCGGCGCTGCCAATCGTCGGATACGACGATGGCAACCTCGGCGGCGTCGGGGTCCTGAACGAGGCGCACGAAGCGACCGACCGCGATCAAGCGGCGGACCGGTTCGCCGGGGTACTCGGCAACCAGTGCCACGTGATCGCGGCCGTCCACCTCGGTCAGGTATCGCAGCTCTGACCGGCTGAAGCTGCGCTTGGGGGAGAGGAAGCGCCTGTGCACCGACTCATCTGAGAGGTGCCGCAGCCCGTCCTCCAGGAACCGCTTGTCGTCTGCGCGGATCGGCCGGATGAGGATCAAGGCTCCGTCTGGAAGGCGCTCGAGCACATATCCAGAGTGGCGCGCCGGCTAGGAGGCTTGTGTGCGTTGCATCACGCTCCGCGCAACAACCACGCTACCTGGGCCTGGCGCTCCACCGCCGCGCAGACGTCCACCGCCCGCGCCGGCGAGGCTCCTACGGCCAGCACGCCGTGGCGCCCCAGCAGCACGGCTTGACGCTCGCCGAGCGCCTCAAGCGCCGCGGCGGCGATCTCGTCGGAGCCGGTCGGCTCGAACGGCGCGGTCAGCACCGGCCCGCCGGCGGCGTCCTCGAGCTCCTCGGTGCCGGTGTCCAGCGGCTCGCCGAGGAAGCTCCACGCCGTGGCGTGCACGCTGTGGCTGTGCACCAGCGCCCGGGCATCCGGGCGCGCGGTGTAGACGGCGAGGTGCACGCGCCGCTCGCTCGACGGCTCCCGGTAGCCGTTGACGACCGTGCCGTCGAGCGCCAGCGTCACCAGGTCGTCCACCGTCATCTCCGGGTACGGAAGGCCGCTCGGCGTGATGTGCACGAGCTCGCCCTCGCGCGCGCTCACGTTGCCGGACGTGCCGGCCACCAGCCCGAGCCGCAGCATCGCCTGCGCGGCCGCGACGACCTCAGCGGTCAAGGGCAGCGGCGATCGCCTCCTCGTATGGGGCCTCGAGCACTCCGGCCTCGGTGAAGATCGCGGTCACCAGCTCGGCGGGCGTCACGTCGAAGGCGAGGTTCAGGGCCGGCAACCCGGGCACCACCTCCGATGCGTCGCGCTCCTCGATCGGGATGGCGTCGCCGCTCGGCGTCCCGGCGTCGACGGTGGACAGCGGCGCGGCCACGTAGAAGGGCACGCCGTGCCGCGCGGCCAGCACCGCAAGCGGGTAGGTGCCGACCTTGTTGGCCACGTCGCCGTTGGCGGCGATGCGGTCGGCGCCGACCACGACGCGGTCGACCATGCCGCGGGCCATCAGCGTTCCGGCGCTCGAGTCGGTGATCAGCCGGTAGGGGATGCCGGCGCGCGTGAGCTCGTAGCTCGTCAGGCGCGCCCCCTGAAGCAGCGGGCGCGTCTCGTCCACCCAGACCTGCTGCAGCCGGCCCTGCTCCCAGGCGGCGCGCAGCACGCCGCCCGCGGTGCCGTAGCCGGCGGTGGCCAGGGCTCCGGCGTTGCAGTGCGTCAGGGCGCGGTCGCCGGCCTCGAACCGCGAAGCGCCCAGCTCGGCCAGGCGCCGGTCGGCGGCGTGCTGCTCTGAATGCAGTTCACGGGCACGGGCGAGCACGTCCGGGGCGTCGAGCACCTGGTCGATCGCCCAGCCCAGGTTGACCGCGGTCGGCCTGGTGGCGCGCAACAGCTCGGCCGCGCCATCGCGGTCTTCGCCCGCCAGCGCCAGGCCGTAGGCGGCGGCGATGCCGATCGCCGGCGCGCCGCGCACGGCCATGGAGCTGATGCAGTCGGCCACCTCGGCCGGCGTCTCGCAGCGCACCCAGCTCTCCGCCGCCGGCAGGACGCGCTGATCGAGCACGAGCAGGGCTCCCTCCTCGAAGCGCAGCGGCTCGATGCTCGTTGGCTCAGGCATTCCGAGGAGGGTAAGGCGCGCCCCCGCCGTGGGCCGGGACGCGCCTTGGCCTCCCTCAGGCTCTACTGGACCAGGCCGGACTCCTGCAGGTACTCGCCGGCGACCGCCTCGGGCGTCTTCTTGTCGAGGTCGACGCGGGCATTCAGCTCCTGCATCGCCTCGTCGGTCAGCCCCTGGTTGACCTGCTCCACGACCTTCGTGACGTCAGGGCCGGCCTGCTCGAGGATGTCGTCGCGGATCACCAGCGTGGAGTTGTAGGGCGGGAACATGCCCTTGTCGTCCTCCAGCAGGACGAAGCCCTCGCGCTTGTTCTGCGGGTCCGTGGTGAACACGATCGACACGTCCGCCTGACCCTTGCTCAGCACCTCGTGGCGCAGGGCGAGGTCGACCGGGACGAACTTCTTGAACTTGAGCCCGTAGACCTGCTCGAGCCCCAGCAGGCAGTCGAGCCGCTGGCGGCACTCGGGGCTGCCGTACATCGTCAGGTCCTGCGACTTGCCCTTGAGGTCGGAGATCTTCGACAGGCCCAGCTTGTCCGCCGTCTCCTTGGTCACCGCGACCTCGTTGGAGCTCACGAACGGCGTGATCGGCAGCGCCGTCAGGTTCTTCTTGGCGAAGCCCTCCTTGGCCTGGGCATACGCCGCGAGCCCGTCCTTGGGCAGCTTGTCCGCGGGAACCCTGAAGAAGGACAGCAGCGCCGTGCCGGTGTACTCCGGATAGGCGCTGATGTCGCCCTGCTCGAGCGCCTTCAGCGCCGTCTTCTCGTCGCCGAGGTTGAGCTCGGTGCTCACGTCGTAGCCGGCCGCGCTCAACGCCTGGGCGTAGATCTCTCCGAGCACCTTCTGCTCGGTGAAGTTCTTCGACCCGATCGTGAGCTTGGTCGAGGCGTTCTTGTCGTTTTTCTGAATGCCGCCGGCGGCTGGTGTCTCCTCCGCCGTCGTCGAGGCGTTGTCGTCGTCGCTGTCGTCGCCGCCGCACGCGCCCAGCACCAGCGCGGTGAGCAGCAGCATCAACAGGGCGACCCAGCGTGATTTCCTCATGAGGTCGCTTCTCTCCTTGTGATCGGGAACGCAAGCCGGCGTTTGCCGGCGCTTGTCAGCTTCAATCCGCGCGGGGTGACAGCGCGTTGCACCAGCCCGAGCGTTACCTCGGTGGCGACGGCGAGCAGCGCGACCACGATCGCCGCGGCCAGCCTGCCCTCGTCGCCGTACGTGTTGACGTTGATGATCGGGTCGCCGAGCGTGATCACCCCGGCCAGCGGGGCGATCGTGGCCGTGGCGACCACGTTGACGGCCGAGATGCGGATGCCGCCGAAGATCAGCGGCAGCGAGAGCGGCAGCTCCACGCGCCGGACGATCTGGAAGCCGGTCATGCCCATGCCGCGGGCGGCGTCGACGGTGTCGGGCTCCACCTGGCGGACGGCCGTGTAGGTGTTCGTGAGGATCGGGGGGATCGCGAGCAGGACGAGGGCCAGCACGAGGTTCGTGAAGCCGACCCCGATGTAGGCGACGAAGAACGCGATCAGGGCGAGGCTCGGCACCGCGCGCCCCGCGTTGGAGGCGTTGATCGCCAGGAAGCCACCCTTGCCGACATGCCCGAGCCAGAGCCCGAGCGGGATCGACGCGGCGCAGGCAATCGCCATCGAGGCGAAGGAGAGCCACAGGTGCTCGCGCATCAGCTCCCAGATCTCGGCCAGCCCGCCGACCTGGACCCCGCCCGCGGGGGACTCGTGCTCGTCGAAGATGAAGTCGATCGCGTCGCCGAACTGGCCGAGGAAGGCAAACGTGGTCGTCATTGCGCGGCCACCGCCCGCGTCCAGGGCGTGATGGCGCGCTGCACCAGCAGGATCAGCGCGTCGAGCACGACGGCCAGCAGCACCGCGAGCCCTCCGGCCACGACCACGTTCGACTTGAACGTGATGTCGGCGAAGATCTGCTCGCCCAGCCCGCCGGCGCCCGCGAAGAAGGCGAGCGTGGCGAGTCCGACGGTGGTCGTGACGGCGATGCGCAGGCCGGCCATGATCTCGGGCAGCGCCAGCGGAATCTCCACCCTCCACAGGAGCTGCCTGTCGGTCAGCCCCATGCCGCGACCGGCGTCCTTCGTGTCGTCGGGGACGTTGTCCAGCCCGGTCAGCACGTTGCGGAAGATGATCAGGAGCACGTAGGCGACCAGCGCGATCAGGGCGGTGTCGTTGCCGCGCCCCGTGATCGGCAGGAGCAGGAAGAAGGCCGCGATGCTGGGGATCGTGTAGAGGATCCCGGTGACCTGGGTGATCGGGTTGATCAGCCAGCGGCGCCGGTAGGCGACGAGCGCGAGCGTGAATGAGATCGCGAAGCCGATCGCCACCGCCAGCACGGTCAGCAGGGCGTGTTGGAAGAAGGGGTCGACGTAGCGGTCGAAGTTGTCCGCGATCCAGTCGGGGCAGAAGCCGTTGTTGGACTCGCAGGTGTCGCTGCGATCGCGGATCTGGACCTGGGCGAGCTCGAGCATCATGCCGCCGCGTCGGCCCCGGAGGGGACCTCTTCGGGGTCGCGGTGCAGGGTGTGCGCGAGCATCTCGATCGAGAGCACGCCGACGACCTCGCCGCGCTCGTTGACCACGGGGCCGTACTGCGCCTCCTCGGCGAGCAGGTCGGAGAGGGCGTCGCGCAGCACGTCCTCCAGTTCGAGCACCGGGTTGGCCTTCGACCTGAGCTCCTCGGTCACGCGCTCGCCCAGCAGGGCCCGCTCCGACAGCCAGCCGATCGGCCGGCCGTTGTCGTCAATCAAGAGCGGGTAGGGGACCTCGCTGTCCGCGCCCTTCGCGCGCACCTCGGCAACCGGCTCACCGACGCGCACCAGCGGCGCCCTCCACAGGTCCACGTCGCGCACGCGCTGGAGCGCGAGCCGCTTCAGCGCACGATCGGAGCCGACGAAGTCCTCTACGAAGGGATTCGCGGGATACATCAGCAGCTCGGCGGGCGGCGCGTACTGGGCCAGCTTGCCTCCCCGCCGCATGATCGCGATGCGGTCGCCCATCTTGATCGCCTCGTCGATGTCGTGGGTGACGAACACGATTGTCTTGCGGATCTCGCGCTGGAGGCGCAGGAACTCGTTCTGCAGGCGCTCGCGGTTGATCGGGTCGATCGCTCCGAAGGGCTCGTCCATCAGCATCAGCGGCGGGTCCACGGCCAGCGCGCGGGCCACGCCGACGCGCTGGCGCTGCCCGCCCGAGAGCTGAGCCGGGAAGCGGTCGCGCGTCTCGTGCGCGTCGAGGCCGACGAGCTCGAGCAGCTCGTCCACCCGCGCCTCGATCCGGTCCTTTGACCAGCCCAGCAGGCGCGGCACCGTCGCGATGTTGCCGGCAACGCTCAGGTGCGGGAACAGGCCGATCTGCTGGATGGCGTAGCCGATGTCGCGGCGCAGCTCAGCCGGCTTGCGTTCCTTGACGCTGCGGCCGTCGAGCAGGATGTCGCCCTCGGTGATGTCGATCATCCGGTTGACCATCCGCATCGCGGTGGTCTTGCCGCAGCCGGAGGGCCCGACCAGGACGCAGATCTCTCCTGAGGGGACCTCGAGCGAGAGCGCATCCACGGCCGGCTCGGTCTGACCCGGGTACCGCTTCGTGGCCTGGCGAAACGCGAGAGTGGCTGCGGCGGGGCGTGGCGACGGCCCCGGAGGCTGGGCGGATTCAGAACTGTGCACGGGCGGGGCTTCCCGGAGGAAGCTCGCAATGCTACCCGGGCGGAGGTGCGGCCTCGCGCCGAGTTCGCCAAGCCTTAATGTCGGCGTCGGCGAGACGCTCGAGCTCGCGCCTCAGATCCTCACGGATCTCGTGCACCTCGGCGTCGCCCAGCTCGGGGTCGGCCTCCGCGGTCTCGACCAGCGCCGCCGCGAGCGTCTCGTTGGCGGCGAACAGGTCCGCCTCTGCACGGGCGCGGTCGGGCGCCCCGCGCAGCGCGAACGCCTGCGTCTTGAGGTCCTCGGCCAGCGACTCGATGCGCCGGCGGTCGCCCTCCGGCAGCAGACGCCAGCGCGTGTAGAGCGAGCGCGCCACCCGGATCCCAATCGCGGTGGTGGCCGCTGCACCGCCGATCACGAGCTTCGCCGAGGGCATGCGGGAGTCATCGTTGCGCTCGGGGTGGACGGAACCGCCGAAGCGCCGAACCGCCGCGGCCGCCATGAGTCAGCGGGGGTCCGGGGCGTGAGCCCCGAATGCCTAAAGCACGACGGCGGCGAGCTTGTCCACCTGGTCGGGATCGGGGGAGGCTGGGAACAGGATCAGCTCGTCGCAGCCCTGCTCCTCGAAGACGCGCACGCGCTCCCTGATCTGGTCCTCGCCCTTCGCAGTACCGGCCACGACCATCTCGGAGTACTCGGGGGCGAAGGAGTAGTAGTCGCCGATCGTGCGGCGCGTCTGCTCCTCGGCGTCGTCGTCCAGCGAGAAGTAGCTGAGCGCCAGCGCGCGCGGCTTGTCCTCGCGCCGGGCTTCGCGGAACGCCCCCTCCAGCTGCTCGCGAGCCGGGGCGAACCCCTCCGGCGGCCCGCCGCCCATGATCCACCCGTCGCCGTACTTCGCGGCCCGCCGGAAGGCCGCGTCCACGGAGCCGCCGAGGATGATCGAGGGCGGGTTGCCCGAGACATCCGGCCCGATGGCCCCCGCGTAGCCGCGCTCCTCGCCGGCCCAGATGCGCGTGATCTCGTCGAGCATCTCCTCGATGCGCTTGCCGCGGCCCTCCATCGAGACGCCGGCGGCCTCGAAGTCGTCGGGACGCCCGCCCACGGCGACCCCCAGGACCAGCCGGCCGTTGGACAGCTCGTGGACGGAAGCCGCCTGCTTGGCGACCAGCGCGGCGTTCTGGCGCGGGGGAAGCAGCGCGATGGCGGTGACCAGCCGAGCGCGCTCGGTGACCGCGGCCGCCGCGCCGAGCGCCACGAGCGGCTCGTAGTTCGGATAGACGAGCCGGTCGATCGTGCCGAGGCTGAAGAAGCCGGCGCCGTCGGCGCGCTTGGCCCACTCGACTACCTGCTCCCCGCTGGCGCCCGGGAGGGTGGTGGGCAGCCCGATTCCGATTTCCATTGCGGTCTCCTTCGTAAATAGAGTCGACCCGTGACCCTAGAGGAGGTACCCGCTTGGGCCCTGGAGATCCTCGTAGCCGGTCGTCTGGCGCATTTTGGGTTACTTGACGAGGAGGACCTGCCGCGGGTGCTGCCGGTGACCTTCGCGGTATACGAGGGCGCGGTCTGGAGTGCGATCGACCAGAAACCGAAGCGCGCGGGCGAGCCCGCCCGGGTGCGCCGCCTGCGCCGCCGGCCCGAGGCCGCGCTGCTGGTGGACCGCTACGACGAGGACTGGTCGCGGCTGGCGTGGGTGGAGCTGCGCGGGCGCGTATCGGTGGAACCGCTCGGGCCCGCGCTCGAGGCGCTGATCGCGAAGTACCCGCAGTACGCGGAGCAGCGCCCGCAGGGGCCGCTGCTGCGGCTCCAGCCCGAGCGATTCGCGTGCTGGCGGGCGCGCGCCTAGTCGGGGGCGCTCACGCGTCGAAGGCTGCGCCCGCTCCCCATAGACTCGGCCCATGCCGACCTCGCCCGGACTTCCCCTCACCGGCGGATGTCGTTATCCGGAGCGTCTGCCCCGCGGAGCAAGACCGCCAGAGTGAGCGCGGCGTGCGCGCGATGGTCCTCAACCGACCGGGCTTCCCGCTTGAGGCGGCCGACCTCCCCGACCCCGAGCCGGGGCCCGGGGAGCTGCTGCTCGAGGTCGCTGCCTGCGGGGTCTGCCGCACCGATCTGCACATCGTCGACGGTGAGCTGGACCGGCCGAACCTGCCGCTGGTGCTTGGTCACCAGATCGTCGCGCGCGTGGCCTCCGATGGCGAGCGCTTGCGCGCGGGGGAGCGCGTGGGGGTGCCGTGGCTCGGCTGGACGGACGGGGTATGCCGCTACTGCCGCACGGGCCGGGAGAACCTCTGCGACCGCGCCAGCTTCACGGGATACGACCGCAACGGCGGCTACGCCGAGCTCGCCGTGGCCGACGAGCGCTTCTGCTTCCCGCTGCCCGACGGCTACCCGGATCTCCAGGCCGCGCCGCTGTTGTGCGCCGGCCTGATCGGCTACCGGGCGCTCAAGCTGGTGGGCGACGGGGAGCGGCTCGGCATCTACGGCTTCGGTGCGGCGGCCCACATCATCTGCCAGGTGGCTCGCCACGAGGGCCGGCGCGTGTTCGCCTTCACGCGCGCCGACGACACGGCGGCTCAGGCCTTCGCGCTCGAGCTGGGCGCCGAGTGGGCGGGCGACGCGCTCGGCCCCGCGCCAGAGGAGCTCGACGCCGCGCTCATCTTCGCGCCGGCCGGCGAGCTCGTGCCCGCCGCGGTGCGGGCGATGGCCAAGGGCGGGACGGTGGTCTGCGCGGGCATCCACATGAGCGACATCCCCAGCTTTCCGTACGACCTGCTCTGGGGCGAGCGCGTGCTGCGCTCGGTGGCCAACCTCACCCGCGCGGACGCCGAGCAGTTCCTCGCGCTCGCGCCTCAGGTCCCGGTGCGGACCGAGGTCGAGATGCACCCGCTGGAGCGGGCCGGCGAGGCGCTCGAGCGCCTGCGCACAGGGGCGGTGCGCGGCGCGGCCGTGGTCGTGCCCGCAGCGTGAAGCACCTCACAGAGCGGCCGTGCGCGGCGCGGGATGCTGGCGGTATGGAGATCGTGATTTTTTGCATCATCATGCTGGCCGGCGTGGTCTATGGCTACTTCACCGTGAGCGGCAGCGGGATCGCTGAGACGCCCTACGGGAAGATCTACGGCGGTGCTCCCGGTGCCAACGGCCGCGCCAGCGCCTCCGGCCGGGACGAGCGCGTCTCGATCAGCAACTGGACGCGCGGCACCCGCTAGGCCGTAGCCGCTCCTACACTGGCGGGCCGAATGCCCCGCCTCCTTCGCGCGCTTCGTACGCGGCTCGCCTCGGCGCGGCGAGCAGGCAGTCGGCTCTTCGAGCGCGCGCTCGGCATCGACACAGCCGGCATCGTCGAGCTGGCGCAGCTCGACGCCGAGGGCTTCGAGCGCGAGGGCTACGAGGGGTCCGGCTGGCTCGACCTGCGCCGCATGTTGCGCCCCGGCGAGGTGAAGCCGGACGACGTGTTCCTCGACCTCGGCTCGGGGAAGGGCCGTGTGCTGATGCTCGCCGCCCGCTACCCGTTCGCCAGGGTGATCGGGGTGGAGCTCTCCGAGCGGCTCAACGCGATCGCGCGGCGCAACCTCGAGGCCGGCCGGCGCCGGCGACGCTGCAAGCAGGTGGAGCTGATCACCTCGGACGTGCTCGACTACGAGATCCCCGACGACGCGACGGTCGTCTACATGTACAACCCCTTCCGTGGCGCGACCTTCCAGGTCGTCATCGCGAAGCTGATCGCGTCTGTGGACCGCCGTCCGCGCACGGTGCGGCTGATCTACCTCAACCCAAAGGAGCACGACCGCCTGAAGGCAACGGGCCGCTTCAGGCTGGAGCGCAAGGCGGGCCGGCTGCGTCTGCGCCGCAGCGAGGCGGCGCGCTCGTACATCAGGCTCTACGCGCTCGAGGCGCGCTAGGCGGCGACCGGCAGCGCCTCGAGGCCGAGCCCGTCCCATGTGGCCAGGGCGGAGGCAAAGATGTGGTGGGCAGCCAATGGACCGTCGGACGCAGGCGCTCGCGGCCGGCCGCCCGCGACCAGTGAACGAGGCCCACGGGGTTGCGGTCGAAGGCGTGCACTCGCGTGCGCTCGCAGGAGCGATCGGTCCAGCTCAGCTTGAAGGAGTCCTCTGTGCCGAGCAGCTCCAGGCATGACGCCCCGCGCTCGAAGCAGTGCCGGAGCCGCTCGCGCAACAGCAGCGCCCCCGGCCCGAGCGCCCATACTGAGCAAGGGAGAGCGCGCTGGGCACCCCTCACCTATACACGCGGTCGCCGAGCCGCGCCACAAAGGCACCGTTCTCGCACTAGGCCGCTCGGCGGAGGTTGCGCACTGTCGCCGTTTTCGAGGCCTGTCGGCGCGCCTCCGCCCGCCGGAAGCGCTCGAGCGCCTGAGCCACCGCGCGCCACGCCGCGGGGCTGACCGCCATGCCGCAGTGGCTGGCGCTGATCTCCACGTGGTCGTCGGCGGACGGGTCGAGGCAGGCCTTCCAGTCCACCACCCCGTCGCTGCGCGAGTAGACGGCCACGAACCCCACCCCGGGCGTCAGTGGCGTGGAGAGGTCGGTCCAGAAGGAGGAGCAGCAGTCGCCGTCCAAGCAGGAGCGCTTGAACAGCCCCGGCGCCCCCAGCGATCCGAGCCGGCTGACGGCGTCCACCTGAAGCCGCACGAGCGGGTGAACGGCGAGCGGATTCACGTGCGGAGAGCCGAGCGTGACCAGGCCGCAGACCAGGTCGGGCCGGCGGACCGCCAGCACCTTCGCCATGCTGCCGCCGCGGCTCTGCCCGATCACGACCGCCCGCTGGCCCTGCTCGGCGACCATGCGATCGAGCCGCTGCTCGAGCCGCTCGTGCGCCGCGCCGGAGCAGCCGACGTTGGCGCGCATGCCGGCCCTCGAGGGGCGGTAGCCGGCCCGCCGCAGCCAGTCGGCCATCGGCGCCAGCGAGCCGTCGCCGGCGAGAAAGCCCGGGATCAGGAGGACCGGGCGGCCGCGGCCGTCGCCGAGTCCCTCACCGCGCCGGACGGGGTCTAGCAGCAGGGCGGCTGCCTCGAGCCCGAAACGAGCCTCCCGCCATAGCGGCGGACGCGAACTACGCGAGATCAGGGACGGTGCCTTCATCGCGAATCACTCAACCTAGTACCACGAACGGCGGGAAATCGCCTGGTTTCCTCCGTGGCCCTTAGGGGATAGATTTCGCCCGCGTGTGGGCCGTGACCATTCAGGACGGGCAGCTCGTGGTGGACGAGCGCCCCGACCCGGAGCCCTCGCGCGGCGAGCTGCTTGTGCGCGTGCGGGCGGCCGGATTGAACGGCGCCGACATGCTCCAGCTGCGCGGCCACTACCCGGCTCCGCCGGGCTCCCCCGCCGATATCCCCGGCCTCGAGCTGGCCGGCGAGGTGGCCGCTCTGGGTCCCGACGCCGGGCGCTTCGTCGTGGGCGATCGCGTGATGGCCGTGGTGGGCGGCGGCGGCCACGCCGAGCTGGCCGTGGTGCACGAG
>JACCSF010000121.1 GCA_013813135.1 Thermoleophilaceae bacterium
GCGCACGTCGCCGCCTGCCGCACGATCGACGGAAAGCGGGCCTGCTGATGGCGAAGAACGGCGTCGCCGGTATCGGCTTCGCGGCCTTTGCGGTGGTCTGCTGCGCCGCGCTGCCGCTGCTCGCGGCACTCATAGGCGGGCTGACGGCCGGTGCCGTCGCCGGGATTGGCGCAGGCGCTGTCGCGGGGATCGGCCTCTTCGTACTCGCCCGGTCGGCGCGCAGACGGAGGGCCGGCCAGTCGCCTACGGAGAGAAGCGGGTGAAGCGGCGCCTCCAGCTCGCGCTTGCGGCGGTCGCGGTCGGAGTGGTCGTGGTCGCGCTTGTTGCGTCGCTCGGCGGTCCGGACTCGCGTCCGAGCAGGTCGGGCGGCGGCGGAGAGCGGATCGCGCCCCTGCGGCTCACGACCCTCACGGGCGACCGAATCGCCCTGCCGAGGCGGCGGCCGGGTGCGCTCTTCCTCACCGTATCGAGCTGCATCTCGTGCATCGCGTCCGGGCAGGCTCTCGGCGAGGTCAAGGCGCGCTTTGGCGACCGCGTCGACGCCGCGTGGATCGGCATCGACCCGAGCGACCCGCCCGAGCAAGTGAAGGCTCGCCGGGCGAGCATGGGGAACCCGCCGTACGACTTCGCGATCGACCGCACCGGCACGGTCGCCGATCGGTTCCAGGTCACGGGGCTCGGGACGACGATCGTCTACGACGGCGACAACCGGATCGTTGCGAAGCTGATCGAGCCGACCGAGGACGAGCTGCTAGCCGCGTTCAGAACGGCCGGCGCGTCGTGAACGCTCCGCTGACGCTCGCCTTCGGCGCCGGGCTCCTCGCTACCGTCAACCCCTGCGGGCTCGCCCTGCTGCCCGGATTTCTGAGCCTCTACCTGGGCTCCGACGGGCCGCAGGCCGGTCGCGAACGGCTCCTGACCCAGCTCGCCGACGGGTTCCTCGTAGGCGGCGGCGTGCTGAGCGCGTCATTCAGCGCCGTGTTCATCGCCGCCGGCCTGATCGTGTCGGTCGGGCTGCGCTCCTTCATCGAACTCGTCCCGTGGCTAGCGACCGTGATCGGCGCCGGGCTTCTGCTGCTGGGCCTCGCGATGATGGCCGGCCGCCGTGTCGGCCTCGGTGCGGTCGGCCGGCTCAGTCCGGGTTCCTCCGAGGCGGGCGGACTGCGGCGAGTCGCGGTCTTCGGCGTGTCGTACGCGATCGGGTCGCTGTCATGCACGCTGGCTGTCTTTCTCGCCGTCATCGGCCAGACGCTCACCGCAGCCAACCCGCTCCAGCTCATCGCCGTCTTCGCGGCCTACGCGGCAGGCAGCGCGACCGTCCTGATCGCGCTCTCGGTCTCGGCCGCGCTCGCGAAGGGCGCGCTGGCGCGCGGTGCGGCGGCTCGCCCCCGCCATCACACGCGTCGCCGGGGCCCTGCTCGTTGCCTCGGGCGCTTATCTCATCCTCTACTGGCTGCCGACGCTGCGCGGCGAGGCGGTCCCGGACTCGGGCCTGAGCCGGTTCAGCGGGTCGTTCTCCAGCGAGCTGAGCGAGTTCTTCGCGGCCCACTCGGGCGAGTTCGCGGCCGGTCTGGCCGCGCTCGTCGCGCTAGGCATCGGCGTAATCGCACTCGAACGCAGGCGCCGCCAGGGGACGCCGCTCGCATGAGGCATTCCCTTCGGCGCGCCGCGCCCAACTGTGCGCGATGAACGGCGCGCTCTGCCCGACCTGTCGCTGCTCCCTCGTGCGGCTCGGCGTCCCGCACGCCGAGGCTGCGAGCGTCCTGCACGCCGGCGAGCAGTTCTACTTCTGCTGCCAGGGCTGCGCCGACCTGTTCGCCCATAAGCCAGAGTCATGTTTGGCGGAGATCCGCGACTGGATCGTCTGCCCGACCTGCCTCGCCGAGAAACCGATGGGCCTCGCCGTCTCGATCGAGCACGGCGGGCAAGAGGTGTGGTTCTGCCGCTGTCCCGGCTGCGTCGAGGAGTTCCGCGCCCGACCGGATGAACTGATCGAAAGGATGAACCGATGACGCGTCCCAACCCAGGGCAGGCCGGCCGCGGCGCGCCACGAAGCTCCGCTCAGGCGGGCTGATGGCCCGCAGCTACGACGTGATCGTGATTGGAGCCGGGCCGGCCGGGGAGGTGGCCGCATCCCGCCTGCCGAAACTCGGCCTGCGTACCGCTCTCGTCGAGCGGGAACTGGTCGGCGGCGAGTGCGCTTACTGGGCGTGCATCCCGTCGAAGACGCTGTTGCGCCCGCCCGAGGTGCGCTTCGACGCCAAG
>JACCSF010000164.1 GCA_013813135.1 Thermoleophilaceae bacterium
GCGGGGGCGGGAGCCTCCACCGTGGCCGTGGCGGTACCGCCACCGGACGCCTGCTCGGCGGCGGCGCGACCGGCCTCGGTGCTCGTGCCGGTGGTACCGGTCGAACCGGACCGACGGCGGGCCGGACGCTCACGACGCGGGCCGGGCGGCGGCGGCCGGGGTGGCCGTGGCGGTCCGGGCGGGGCTCCGCAGGGAGGCCGGCTCTGATGCTGCAGCCGAAGCGAGTCAAATGGCGCAAGGAACATCGCGGCCGCATGCGCGGTAACGCCAAGGGGGGCACCCGCGTGGAGTTCGGCGAGTACGGGCTGAAGTCGCTCGAGCGCGGCTGGGTCACCAACCGGCAGATCGAGGCGGCTCGGATCGCGATGACGCGCAAGATCAAGCGCGGCGGCAAGGTCTGGATCAACATCTTCCCGGACAAGCCCTACACACAGAAGCCGGCCGAGACCCGGATGGGGTCGGGCAAGGGCTCGCCCGAGGGCTGGGTCGCCGTGGTCAAGCCCGGGCGCGTGATGTTCGAGCTGTCCGGCGTGCCGGAGCCGCTCGCCCGCGAGGCGATGCGCCTGGCCGGTCACAAGCTGCCGGTGAAGACGAAGTTCGTCCAGCGCGAGGGCGGACAGGGATGAAGCCGGTCGAGGTGCATAACCTTGAGGACGCGCAGCTCGTGGAGTTCGCCGACAACGCGCGCAAGGAGTTGTTCAACCTGCGCTTCCAGCACGCCACGGGCCAGCTCGAGAACACCGCGCGGCTGAGAGCGGCAAAGGCCGACCTCGCGCGCGCCCTCACGGTGGCGCGCCAGCGCGACATCGACGTAGAGACGGAGATCCGCAGGGTGAGCCGGAATGGCTGAGAACGAAGAGAACGTGAACGAGGAGCAGACGCCGGAGGAGGCGGCCCAGGAGGCCGTCCCGGAGGCCGCTGCATCGGAAGAGCCCGCTGCCGAGGAGCTGGCCGCCGAGGAGGCTGCGCCGGAGCCGGACGCGCCCGCGGAGGAGCCCGTCGAGCAGCTCTCCCCCAAGGAGCGCCGCCGGCGGGCGCGTTCCACGCATACCGCCGAGTCGCGGCCGGCCCGCTCCATCGAGGAGCGGGCTCAGGCGCGCGCCGACGAGCGCAAGCGCAAGGCAGCGCACCGGCGTGCCTACCGCCAGAAGCAGCGCGAGCGCCGCAGCGGCGAGCCGCGGGGCGAGGCTCCGGCCGTCGAGCCGACCGCCAAGGGCAACTTGAAGGTGCGCCAGGGCATCGTCCTCTCGGACAAGGCCGGCAAGACGATCACGGTGCGCATCGACAGCGCGCGTCAGCACCGGATGTACAAGAAGATCGTCCGCACGAGCTCGACGCTCCACGTGCACGACGAGAACAACGAGGCACACGCCGGCGACACCGTCCGCGTGGTCGAAAGCCGCCCGATCAGCCGCACGAAGCGCTGGCGCCTCGTCGAGGTGCTGGAGAGGGCGCGGTAGTGATCCAGCAGGAGTCCAGGCTCAAGATCGCCGACAACACCGGCGCGCGCGAGGTGCTCTGCATCCGCGTGGCCGGTGGGTCGCACCGCCGCTACGCGGGGGTCGGCGACGTGATCGTCTGCACGGTCAAGCAGGCGATTCCGCATGGCTCCGTGAAGAAGGGGGAGGTCGTGAAGGCCGTGGTCGTGCGCACGAAGAAGGAGTTCGGCCGCGATGACGGGACCTACATCTCCTTCGACGAGAACGCCGCAGTGCTGATTGACGCCCAGAACAACCCGCGCGGCACCCGCATCTTCGGCCCCGTCGCCCGCGAGCTGCGCGACCGCAACTTCATGAAGATCGTCTCGCTTGCCCCGGAGGTGCTCTGCATCCGCGTTGCCGGCGGTTCGCACCGCCGCTACGCGGGGGTCGGCGACGTGATCGTCTGCACCGTCAAGCAGGCGATCCCGCATGGCTCCGTCAAGAAGGGCGAGGTCGTGAAGGCCGTAGTGGTCCGCACCAAGAAGCAGTTCGGCCGCGACGACGAGACCTACATCTCCTTCGACGAGAACGCCGCGGTGCTGATCGACGCGCAGAACAACCCGCGCGGCACCCGCATCTTCGGCCCCGTGGCGCGCGAGCTGCGCGACGGCGGCTCATGCGCATCGTCT
>JACCSF010000166.1 GCA_013813135.1 Thermoleophilaceae bacterium
GGCTCAGCCGGCTGCGCGGGTGCTTCGGGGGCCACGGGGGCGGGCTCTTCCGGAGCCGGCGACTCGGCGAGGGCTCCGGACACCCATACGGGCTGGTCGGCGGCGGCCGTGGCGGCCGGGCGGCGTCCCTCCCGGCCGAACAGCCAGCCGAGCAGCCGGCGCCTGCGGGCCGGGGGTTCCGGAACTTCCGCCGATATTGACGACGCATCTTCAGGGCCCCCCTCCAAAGCGGGCTCGGGCGCCGCGGGCTCCTCGGGCGGGGGTGGAGGCGCTTCGCCCTCGATCGTCGCCATCAGGGTCACCTTGGTGCCCCATCCGGAGGGCTCGATCGACACGGTGCCGCTGGCACCCTCGCCCTCCCAGGCGACCGTGCGCTCGGGCTCCAGTCTCGTGATCTTGATCTCGCCGAACGCCCCCAGATGCCTGGTCAGCCGCTCCACCTCGCTCAGCTCGCTCCAGAGCTCGGGAGGCGACTTCACCAGCGTGCGCTTCGCGGTTAAATCCTGCATCGCCTCCCCGTTCGAGCAGGCCTCGCCGAGTCCTTCGTGAAAGATGTCTTGCAATGCTCGGGGCAGACCTCGCAGAGCTGCTGGGTGACCGCATTCCCGCGGACCACAGCCGCAGCGTCCTGGCGGACCACTACGCCGCCCGCTACCTGAACCGCCCGGACCGGCCGGCCGGACCGCGTGTGCTCGACCTGGGCTGCGGCGCCGGCGCATCGGTCGACCTGTTCCGCTCGCTCGAGCCGCGCGTGGACTGGGTGGGAGTCGACGTCGAGCACTCGGCCGAGGTGGCCGAGCGAACTCGCACCGATGCCCACTTCGTCACCTTCGACGGCGAGCACCTGCCCTTCGCCGACGCGAGCTTCGACTTCGTCTACTGCAAGCAGGTGCTCGAGCATGTGCGCCGCCCGCGGCCGCTGCTGGCAGAGGTCGGGCGCGTCCTGCGGCCGCAAGGGGCCTTCGCCGGGTCCACCTCCCACCTCGAGGCCTTCCACTCGCGCAGCTTCTGGAACTACACCCCCTACGGCCTGATGGTGCTGCTGGAGGAGGCCGGCCTCGAATTGACCGAGGTACGGCCGGTGATCGACGCCTTCACGCTGGTCGCCTGGCGCGCGCTCGGTACGCCGCGCTCGTTCTACCGCTGGTGGGCGCGCGAGTCACCCCCGTACCGCGCGATCTCGCTGCTCGCCCGGCCGGCCCGCTGGGATCACCGCACGGTCAACACCGCCAAGCTCGTGCTGAGCGGGCAGTTCACCTTTCTGGCACATCCGGACCCGGCGCGGCAATAGACTCGCCGCGTGCTCCGCGCGCTCCGCCCCGCACTGGTCGCGCTGGCCCTGCTCCTGCCTGCGGCAGCGCCGGCGCAGGCGGCTCCGCTCACGACGCCCTGCTCCGGGGCCGCGATCGACCCCGACCAGGTGGTCAGCGGCGAGTTCGACACCCGGTTCAGCAAGAGCTTCGTGATGGTCCCGTTCGAGGTCCCGCGCGACACCACCGCCGTCCGCGTGAAGTACTGCTTCGATCGCCCGGAGTCCGGCACCAGCCGGCACACGCTCGACCTCGGGCTCTACGAGCCGCGCCACTGGGGCTCGCGCGTCTGGGGCCCGCAGGAGTTCCGCGGGTGGGGCGGCTCCAGCCACCCCGACGTGACCGTCTCCGCCGAGGGCTTCTCGACCGAGGCCGAGTACCTCGCCCGCCCGCGCATCGAGCCGCCCGGCAAGACCACGCGCGCGTTCCTCCCGGGCCCGATCCGCCCGGGCCTGTGGGCCGCCGAGCTCGGCGTGGCCGCCGTGATCCCGCAGTCGGATGGCGATACGGACGGCAAGGTCGCCTGGCGCGTCGAGATCGAGTTCGCCGAAGCCCCGGCGTTCGCCGACGAGCCCTACCGGCCGACCCGCTACGACAGCCGCCCGGCCAGCCGCAACCCGGGCTGGTACGCGGGCGACTTCCACGTGCACGCCGAGCACTCCGGTTACGGCGGCGCGACCATGACCGAGAGCTTCGACTACGCCTTCCGCCCCTTGGCGCAGGGCGGCGCCGGGCTCGACTTCGTGACGCTGTCGGACTACGTCTCGGGCAGCGCCTGGGGCGAGATCGGGCGCTACCAGCCGCGCTATCCGGGCAAGCTGATCGTGCGCAGCGCCGAGGTGATCACCTACCGCGGCCACACGAACAACCACGGCAGCGCCCACTTCGTCGACTACCGCGAGGGCCCGATCTTCGAGCTCCAGGCCGACGGCACGCTGAAGCTGGTTCGCGGCACCCGCGACCCGCGCGAGCTGTTCGGAGAGGTGCATCGCTTCGGCGGCTGGACGCAGATCAACCACCCGACGATCTTCCCGCCGGTGAACGCCGCGGCCGCCGCGTTCTGTCGCGGCTGCTTCTGGGAGTACTCCAACGAGGAGACCGACTTCTCCCAGGTCGACGCGTACGAGGTCGCAACCGGCCCGTCGGACATCGGCGGGACGCAGAACCCCTTCACGGTCACGGCGCTCGCCGAGTACGAGCGCCAGCTCGGCCTCGGGCACAAGATCGCGGCGGTGGGCTCGAGCGACTCGCACAAGGCCGGCAGCGGCACCGGCGCGCTCGACGCCCCGATCGGCGAGGCGCGCACTGTCGTCTACGCGGACGAGCTGTCCGAGCGCGGCGTCCAGTGCGCAATCAGGGCGCGCCATACCTATGTGAAGGTCGCCGGCAGCACCGCCCCCGACCTCCGCTTCACGGCGCGCCCGTACGGCTGGTGGTGGTGGAAGCGGGCGATCGTCGGCGACGTGGTCCGCGCCCGCGGCGCCAGCTTCGCCGCCCGCGTGATCGGCGGGAACGGGCGTCAGCTGCTGGTCGTAAAGGACGGCGCGACCGTGGCGACGGTGCCGGTGACCAGCGACCACTTCGTGTACCGCTTCGAGGGCAGGGGCAGCGGCCGCTGGCGGCTGCAGCTGATGCGCGGCCCGCTGGTCGACACGGTCTCGAGCCCGATCTGGGTCGAGCCGGGCTGGGGCGGCGTGGAGCGCGAGCGCTGCCGCTAGGCGGGCTTGGTCGCCATCGCCCAGAGCGCGACCGCGTAGGCAACGATCAGCAGCAGCGTCAGGACGGTGGCCGGGCCCACGAGCCCGCCCGCCTCGCCGCCGCCGCGCGCTCTGCGCGCTGCGAGGCCGGCGAGCACCGTCACGGCGATCAGCACGAGCAGGCCGATGTCCGTGACCATGTAGCCGATGTTGATCCAGGTGACGTCCTCCGGCACGTCCTCTTTCGACGCGACCCACTCGGCCGAGCCGCGCATCACGAGGTAGGCGGGGACGGCGCCGTAGAGCAGCGTCCGGAAGGCCAGCCGCAGCGCCGCCGCGCGGTCGCCGCGCACCGACGCCACGAGCACGACCGCCACCGCGGCGAGCAGCGCGACGAAGACCATCGCGCCCATCACGTGCAGGAGCAGCGAAAAGTTCCAGTCGTCTGGGCGGAGCGCTGCGAGGCTCATACGCCCGGCTTGTAGATCATCACGACGAGCAGGGCGGTGACGGCGAGCGCCATGGCTCCGTACAGCGGTCGCACGCTCGCCGCGGGCGGCTCGTCGCGCCCGGAGTACGCGAGGCCCAAGCGCACTTCCGTACCCGCGGCGATCGCCCACAGCACCAGGGCGATCAGGATCCAAGCGTCGCCGATGCTGTAGTCGTCGAGTGCCAGCCAGATCCCGAAGACCAGCGTCAGCAGGCCGCCGACGTCCCACAGGCGCCGCGCCAGGAAGGTGAGCTGCGGCCCCGCGACACGCACGCCGCCGAGCATCAGCACCGAGAAGACGACGACAGAGCCGACGGCGGCGAAGGCCCCGACCAGGTGCAGGAAGAGCAGCCAGTCGTACCGGCTCACGGCCGGAGAATCTAAGGGAATCGCGGACGGGCCATCGTGTGGAGCTCTCACACCGCGGTCGCGGCAGGTCCGGTGTTGCGCTGCGCCATGGCAGGGCGTCCTGCCCTGGCTCCTCTCAGGCTTCCGAGTACTCCCCGAACTCGTCGCGCATAACGCCGCAAACCTCGCCGATGCTGGCTCGCTCTTTGAGCGCCGCGCGCATCGGCACGAGCAGGTTCTCGCCGCCCGTACAGGCGCTGCGCAGCTCCTCGAGGCGGGCGCTCACGACCTCTTGGCCGCGGTCCTCCTTGAAGGCCTCTAGGCGCTCGAGCTGCTGGCGCTCGGACTCGGGGTCCACGCGCAGGATCTCCACCTCGTCGATCGTGTCGGTGACGTACTCGTTCACCCCGACCACGATGTCCTGCTTCTGCCGGTAGCGCTCCTCGTAGCCCCAGGCCGACTCCTCCACCTCGGCGCGGATGAACGGGATGCACTGCACCGAGCCGCCCATCTGGTCGACCTTGTCGATCAGCGCTTGGGCGGCCTCCTCGATCTCGTCGGTGAGCGCCTCCACGAAGTAGGAGCCGGCGAACGGGTCGGCGGTGTCGGTGGCGCCCGCCTCCTTGGCGAGGATCTGCTGGGTGCGCAGGGCGATCCGGGCGGCGCGCTCGCTCGGCAGCGCCAGCGCCTCGTCGAAGCCGTTGGTGTGCAGCGACTGGGTGCCGCCGCAGACGGCCGCAAAGCCCTGCAGCGCCACGCGCACGATGTTGTTCTCCGGTTGCTGCGCGGCCAGCGTGACCCCGCCCGTCTGCGTGTGGAAGCGCATCTTCAGCGAGCGCTCGTCGTTGGCGCCGAAGCGCTCGCGCATGATGCGGGCCCACATGCGGCGCGCGGCGCGGAACTTGGCCACCTCCTGGAAGACGTTGTTGTGGCCGTTGAAGAAGAACGCCAGGCGCGGGCCGAACTCGTCGACCTCCAGCCCGGCGTCGAGCGCCGCCTGCACGTAGGCGATCGCGTTGGCGAGCGTGAAGCCGACCTCCTGCACGGCCGAGCAGCCCTTCTCGCGCATGTGGTAGCCGGAGATCGAGATCGTGTTCCACTTCGGCACGCGCTCTTCGCAGTAGGCGAACAGGTCGGTGGTCAGCCGCATCGCCGGCTCGGGCGGGTAGATGAAGTTGCCGCGCGCGATGTACTCCTTGAGCACGTCGTTCTGGGTCGTCCCGCGCAGCTGCTCGGCCGGCACGCCCTGTTCCTCGCCGACGAGCTCGTAGAGCAGCAGGAGGACCGCGGCGGGGGCGTTGATCGTCATCGAGGTCGAGACCTCGTCGAGCGGGATGCCGTCGAAGACCCGGCGCATGTCGTCGAGCGTGTCGATCGCGACGCCTGTTCGACCGACCTCGCCCAGGCAGAGCGGGTCGTCGGAGTCACGACCAAGCTGGGTCGGCAGGTCGAAGGCCATCGACAGGCCGGTCGATCCGTGCTCGATCAGGTAGCGGAAGCGCTCGTTGGTCTCCTTGGCGCTCGCGTAGCCCGCGTACTGGCGCATCGTCCACTGCCGCGAGCGGTACATGTCGGGATGGATCCCGCGCGTGTACGGGTACTCGCCGGGCTCGCCTAGCCGCTCTTCGAGCCCCGCGGCGACGTCATCCGCGGAGTAGAGCGTCTCGACCTCGATGCCGGAGTCGGTGAACCGGCGCGGATCGTCGGGACCCACGATCGGCGCGATCGTGGGCTTCTCCTCGCGTGTCGCCATGGGCGCCGAAGGATAGGCGCCGGGGGCCGGCCTCACCGCTCGGCGATCACGAGCGCCTGAGTGGCTCGACCGATCCGTCCGCGCCGGTCGTAGAGCGCGGTGTCGGTCATCCCCGACCCCGAGGCGTCGGCATGGGTCGTCGAGTCGAGGCAGATCCACTCGCCGACCGGCGGACGCGAGAGGGTGACCGTCAGGTCGGTGTTGACGAACAGATGCCGCCGGAAGTCGAGCACCCCGCTGATGCCGTTGCCGGAGTCGGCCGCCGCGAGCACGCGCTCGAGCGGGGCCGGCTGCTCGCCCGCCACGAGCGGGTAGCGCAGCCGCATCCACGCCGTCGCGGGCCCGAGCTCCGTGAACCCGCCGGCGAGGAACCTGAACTC
>JACCSF010000178.1 GCA_013813135.1 Thermoleophilaceae bacterium
GATGCGCCGGGCGCGACTGCGCGGAGCGCTGCGTGCCCTGGCGCCCTGACGCCGAGGCGGCCGTGGTCCGCCGTGTGCGCCGCGGGCGTGGCTCGGGCGCCGCCTGGCCCACCTCGGCCTCGCAGTAGGGGCAGATCTTCCAGCGCGGGTCCAGCGGGCGGGCGCAGACCGTGCAGGGCTCGCGCAGGCGCCGCAGGCAGCTCGGACAGCGCAGAAAGTCCCTTTCCACCTCGAAGCCGCAGTACTGGCAATGCACGTGCTCGAGGCTGGCCAGGCGCGCCTCGGCGGCCGCGATCTCGAGCTCGCGCTCGCGCACGTCCTCGAGATACTCGGGCGGGCGCACGATCAGGTAGACCACCGTGCCCACGAAGGGGAACAGCGAGGCGGTGGTCGCGCAGCCCACCAGCAGTGGATCGCCAATGCGCCGGCGGGCGTCGGCGAAGGTCCAGTAGACCAGCGCGATCCAGATCACGATCAGCACCAGAAGCAACAGGTTGACCGCGAGCTGCAGCCCGTCATTCTCGATGCCGAAGACGGCCAGGGCGCCCATAAGAGGGGCGAGTGTACTGACCGCCATTACAGGAAAAGCCGCCCGAGCGCGTAGCCGATCCCGAAGAACACGAGGATCACGGTGGCCACGACGATCGCCACCAGGGCGATCATCGCGCCGAAGCGTGGACCGTCACCGTCCATGCCCGCATCGTGGCAAACGGAGCGGGCGGCGTCGTGCTAGAGCATCGAAGCGCGCATGCTCGGGTCGGCCCGCGCCAGGTCGGCGATCAGGTAGATCGACCCGGTGGCGAGCACCGCTCCGGCCGGGCCTGCCAGCTCGCGCGCCCTGGCAACCGCGGCGCGTGGATCCGCGACCGCCTCGGACGGCGGCCCGCCGAGCTTCTCCGCCAGCGACCCGAGCGTCCCGGGCGACAGCGAGCGCGGGTTCTGCGAGCGCGTGTAGACGGCGTGGTCGACCTTCGGCAGCAGCTCCGTCAACATGGCGGCGGCATCCTTGTCCTCGAGCACGCCGATGACCGCCACGCGCGGTCTGCGGTCGCCGAACACGTCGTCGAGCGACTCCGCCAGCGCCCGTGCGCCGGCAGGGTTGTGCGCGCCGTCGTAGACCGTCAGCGGCCGCTCGGCCACCACCTCGACGCGACCGGGGATCGTGGTCTCCGCGGCGGCCGCCGCGACCGAGTCGGCGCGCAGCGCGCCCTGCCCGAGGAAGGCCTCGGCCGCCGCCGCGGCCAGCGCGAAGTTCTGGCGCTGGAAGCCGCCCGATGCGCGCAGGGGGACGCCCGGGTCGTCGGCCGCCCGCACGAGCTGCGCGCCGCGCTCGCGGGCCACACGCTCGGCCACCGCCTCCGCCGCCGGCTCGAGCGGACCGACCACCAGCGTGCCGTGGTCGCGCACCACGGCCAGCTTCTCCTCGGCGATGTCGGCAACCGAGGGCCCGAGCCCGCGCGTGTGCTCGAGGCCGACCGAGGTGAGCGCCTGGACTTTGGACGGAATCACGTTGGTGGCGTCGAAGCGGCCGCCCAGGCCGGCCTCGATCACGGCCACCTCCACCCCGCGCCGCGCCAGCTCGTGGTAGGCGGCGGCGGTGAGCGCCTCGAACTGGGTCACCTGGTCGTCCGGCTGCTCCGTGCGGTTGACGAGCTCGGCGGCCTGGGCCGCGCGCTCGACGGCGGCAGCGAAGTCCCCCTCGGGCACCGGCTGCTCGCCCACCTCGATGCGCTCGCGGAACGAGATCAGATGCGGGGACGTGTAGCTGCCCGTCCGCAGCCCGTGGCGCTCGAGGATCGCGGCGCAGAAGCGCACGGTCGAGGACTTGCCGTTGGTGCCGACCACGTGGATCGACGCGAAGCGGCGCTGGGGCAGGCCGAGCACCGTCATCAGCCGGTGCATGCGGTCCAGCCCGAAGCGCATTCCGAACAGCTCGAGCGAGAGCAGGTACTGCTCTGCCTCGCGGAAGGTCACTCGCTGCCGAGGCGGCGCAGCGCCTCGCGGTACTCCTCGAGCTTGCGGCGCTCCTCTGCCACGACCTCGGCCGGCGCGCGCTCCACGAACTTCCCGTTGGCCAGCTTGCGCTCCGCGCGGTCGATCTCGCCGCCCAGCTGCTCGCGGCGCGCCGCACGGCGCCGCTCGGCCTCGGCCGGGTCGAAGGCATCGGAGGGGAGCACCTGGACCCCGCCGCCCGGCACCGACACCGTGGCCAGCACGTCGCCGTCGGAGGGGTCCTTGCCGACGAGCTCGATGCGCGCCAAGCGGGCGAGGTGCCCGGCCAGCCCCTCGTAGCCCTCGGCAGCGAGGCGCCCACGCAGGATCGCGGAAGGCTTGGCGGCCACCTGCTCGCGGTAGCGGCGCAGCGACGTGACCGCCTCGATCAGGCGCTGGACCTCGGCCTCCGCCGCCTCGTCGGTCAGCGACTCGTCGGCCACCGGCCAGTCCGCCACCGCGAGCAGCCCGCGATCGCCCGGCATCAGCGACCAGATCTCCTCTGTCACGAACGGCATCACAGGGTGGAGCAGCCGCAGCGTGCGCTCGAGCGCCCACAGCAGCACGCCCGAGACGTCCTCGTTGTCCTCCTCGTAGAGGCGCGGCTTGGCGAGCTCGAGGTACCAGTCGCACAGCTCGGACCAGAAGGCGCCGTACAGGTCGAGCGCGGCGTGCGAGAAGCGGAAGCTGTCGTTGAGCTCGGTCACCCGGGCGGTCAGCCGCTCCAGGCGCGAGACGATCCAGCGGTCTTCCACGGCGGCAGGCGCCCGAGCGTCGGGGCCGGCCTCGGACACGCGCAGCAGGATCAGCCGCGACGCGTTCCAGAGCTTGTTGGCGAGGTCGCGCCCCTGCTTGACGCGCTCCTCGTTGAAGCGCACGTCCTGGGCGGACGACATGGCGAGCAGCCCGAAGCGCAGGGCGTCGGCGCCGTGCTCGTCGATCAGCTCGAGCGGATCCATTCCGGTGCCGAGGGACTTCGACATGCGTCGCCCGTCGGGCGCCTGGATCACCGAGTGGATGTTCACGTCGGAGAACGGGATGTCTTCCGTCAGCTCGATGCCGAACATCACCATCCGCGCGACCCAGAGAAAGATGATGTCGCGCGCGGTGGAGTTGAGATCCGTTGGGTAGAACGCGCGCAGCTGGGGGGTCCGCTCCGGCCAGCCGAGGGTGGCGAATGGCCACAGACCGGACGAAAACCAGGTGTCGAGCACGTCCGGGTCGCGCTCCCAGCCCTCGCCCTCCGGCGGCTCGACGCCCACGTGGGTCACCTCGCCGCGGTACCAGACCGGCAACTGGTGGCCCCACCAGAGCTGGCGCGAGATGCACCAGGGCCGGATGTTCTCGAGCCACTGGAGGTAGACCTTCTTGTGCGGAACCTCGGGGTGGAAGCGGATGCGCCCGTCGCGCACCACCTCCGTGGCCGGCCGCGCCAGGTCGTTCATGTCGCAGAACCACTGCAGCGAGATCAGCGGCTCGATGCGGCGACCCGAGCGGTGCGAGTGCGGCACGTCGTGCGTGTAGGCGTCGGTGCCAGCGATCAGCCCCTCGTCGCGCAACTCGGCCACTACCGCGGCGCGCGCCTCGTCGACCTCCATGCCGCGGAAGCGCTCGGGGGAGGCGTCCGTGATGCGGCCGTCCTCACCGATCACGCTCACCTCCTCGAGCCCGTGCCTGCGGCCGATCTCGAAGTCGGCCGGATCGTGCCCCGGCGTGATCTTGAGCGCGCCGGTGCCGAACTCGGGGTCCACGTGCTCGTCGGCGATCACCGGCAGCCGCCGGCCCACGAGCGGCAGGATCGCCGTCTCACCGATCAGCCGCGAGTAGCGCTCGTCGTCCGGGTTCACGGCGATGGCGGTGTCGGCCAGCATCGTCTCGGGCCGCACCGTCGCGACGGTGATCGAGCCCGAGCCGGACTCGAGCGGGTAGTCGACCGAGTAGAGCTTGTCATCGACGGTGCGCTGCTCCACCTCGAGGTCTGAGATCGCCGTGCGCAGGCCGGGGTCCCAGTTGACCATGTAGTTGTCGCGGTAGACGAGCCCCTTCTCGTAGAGGTGCACGAACACGCTCGCGACGGCGCGCTGGTAGTCGTCGTCCATGGTGAAGCGCTCGTCCTCGTAGTCGAGCGAGGCGCCGAGGCGCTTGTACTGCTCGGTGATCGTCGAGCCGTACCGGCGGCGCCACTCCCAGACGCGCTCGATGAAGGCCTCGCGGCCGAGCTCCTCCTTGGTGACGCCCTCGTCCGCCAGCGCTCTCTCCACCTGCCGCTGCACCGCGATCCCGGCGTGGTCGGTGCCGTAGATCCACTTGGCGCGCTTGCCGCGCATGCGCGCGACGCGGATGCAGAGATCCTGGATCGAGCCGTTGAGCGCGTGCCCCATGTGCAGCGAGCCGGTGACGTTCGGCGGCGGCACGGCGATCGAGTAGTTCTCGTCGGCCGTCCCCTCGGGCTCGGGATGGAAGATGTGCGCTTCCCGCCAGCGCGCGAACACGCGCGACTCCACGTCGGCGGGCTCGTAGCGGGTGCGCTCCTCGAGCGTCTTGAGGCGGTCGGCGGCCATGCCCGCCAAGTGTGCCATCCAGCCGCCCGCGGGCCGGGCTATGCCGGGAGGGCGTTCACGAAGTCCGCGAACTTACGGGTGTCGCGCAGCGGCGCGCCGTGACCGAACAGGACGAGCTTCGGCTCCAGCTGCGCGAGCTTCCTGGCCGAGCGGCGGTTCTCGACCGGGTCGGCCGTGAAGAACGGCTTGGGATCGCGCAGGCCGGGCAGCCCGGTGATCACGTCCATGTTGTTGAGCACGTCACCGAGGATCAGCACGCGGTCCGACTCGCGCCAGTAGGCGATGTGGCCGGGCGAGTGGCCGGGGACATCGATTACCCGGAAGCCGGCGACGTCGTCGCCCTCGCGCAGGTGGCGGTCCACGTGCCGGGCCGGCCCCGACCAGTACTTCATGATCAGCCGGTTGAGCGGGTGGGGCGCCTGGGTCGCCCGCATCTTGTCCAGGTCCTCCGCGAGCGGCACGTCGACCTCACCCACCCAGTAGGGAAGGCCCAGCCGCTCGCAGATCGCCGCCGAGGCGCCCTGATGGTCCGGGTGGGCGTGGGTCAGCGCGTGCGCGCTCACCGTGTGGCCCTCCAGCTGGCGCAGGATCCGCCGCGGCGCCCGCCGCGTCGCGGCGTCGATCAGCACTTCCCCGATCAGGTAGACGTTGATGGCGTTCGGCGGCAGCCCATTCAGCTGCCAGACGCCCGGTGCCAGCTGTTTCACAACACGCGATCCTAACCATTGACCGACCAATCTCCGGCGAGGCTCCGGGGGCCCGAGCCCCCGTTGCCCTCATTCGTCCTGCCTTCGTGCGGGACGCCGGTACCCGGCCGCCGACTGCACGCTCGAGGGCCGCCACTTCGCGCCGCCCCGCAGGGTCGACACGCCCTCGCTGTCGAGCACGTCGGCGATTGCCTGCAGCGTCATCCCGCTATCCCGCATCGAGGAGATCCGCTGCTTCAGCGCGGGGACGTCCTGCACCACCTGCGGCTCGAGCACCGCGGACGACCCCGCCGAGGCGGCCGCCAGCCCCTTGCGGGTGCGGTCGTGCTCCCACGAGCTGACCGAGGCCAGCGCCTGAGCCGCCACGCGGCCCTCCGGCGAGGCTGTGTCCAGCCCGATGTCCAGCGCCACCAACCGGCCGTCGCTGCGCTCCAGCCGGTCGAGGATCCCGCCGAGTGCCGCCGCCGACTCGCTCAGCCGCCCGAGCTCGGAGACGACGATGCACGACGCTTCGCCGCGGCCGATCTTCTCGAGCGCGTAGAGCAGCCCCTGCCGCTCCACGTCCTTCGCTGCCGGCGACTGGACATCGCGCACCACCTCCACCAGCTTCCAGCCGTGTACGTCGCAGTACTCGTCGATCGCTTCGAGCTGGGCTTCGAACTCCGCGCTCTGGAGCTCTTCGTTTGCCGGAACGCTCACGTAGCCGAGGGCACGCACCCGCGTGGGGTCCGCACCGGCCTTCTCGAACGGCCCTGATCGCACCGGCGGCACGATGTTCGTCACCTCGTCCTGTGACACCCAGAACGGGTCCTGCTTGGCCGGATCGCTCACGAGGTAGCGAGCCTCCGGGGTACGACGGAATCCGCGCCTGCCGAGCACGAGCGCGTGCACGGGGCCACGGAAGCGGCCGACGGACCGGCTGTTCGCGGTCCCCTCGGCCATGACACCCTGCGCGAGCGGCACCGCGGTCCCGCTGACCACCCTGTTGCGCCTGCCCAGCAGCGCCCCACCCAGCAGGCCGACAAGCAGAGCCAACAGGCCGATCAGGACGGCGACAGGCACTATCACGTCGCCGGAATCGCCACTGTCGACCTCGCCGGCCACGTTCGCGGCGGTGGTGCTGTCGGCAGCTTGGCCGTTTCCGACCTCACCGCTGCTCGTCTGACCGCCACCGGTCTGAGCCTGGCCGCCGTTTGGGGTCTCCGTCGAGGCACGCTCCTCCGACTGCTCGCCTGCACTGGCCAGCAGCTGCCGGGTCGGCTTGGTGACCACGCCGCTGGCGGGCACACCGCCGGACCGCTGGAGGCGTTGTACCGCCGCCTGGGTCCGCGGCCCGAAGAGGCCGTCCACCGGGCCGGGCCGAAGCCCGCGCCTCTGCAACCTGCTCTGGAGTGTGCGCACCCGCGGTGACCCGTCGGGCTGTGCAAAGCCGGCTCCCCGCCGGAGCGACTCGTCCTTCGCGCGCGTCAACCCTTGCCGCGTCCGCGGGCCGACGATTCCGTCGGCCGCGACTCGCGCGGCGGATTGAAAGCGGGTGACCGCGGCTTGTGTCCGCGGGCCGTACAACCCGTCCACAGGGCCGGGCTGCCAGCCCAGCCTCCGCAGCGTGCGCTGAACGACGCGCACGGGCGGAGCCCCTTCGGCCTTGCCGTAGCCGGCTCCGTACTGGAGCAGGCCCGAACCGGCGTCGAGGGCAGGGGTCGAGTCGGACGCGCCACCCGCGATGCTGGTGCCCGGCAGGCAGAGCAGGATGAGCGCAGCCACGAGGCTCGCCAATCCGGCCCTGCTGAAGGGCACGCAATATGTCCTTCGCATCGTTGTCTCCTGATCGAGCGGTGTGCTTCGGGCGCGTACTGCGCCCGAC
>JACCSF010000190.1 GCA_013813135.1 Thermoleophilaceae bacterium
GTGTTGCGGATCCAGCTCCCCGAAGTCCGGAGGTCGTCGATGGTCAGGTTCTCCAACGCAGGTCGCCGAGGCGTTTCAGCCGTTCTGGGCCGCGCTGCAGCGCGGCGAGTTCATCACCGACGCGGCCGCGGAGGTGGGCACGTATCGCAAGAAGGGCACACGGTGGGTGGCCGCCGCGGGCGGGGTCCGCCCTCGTCGCGGTCGTGATTTGAAGGGTCGCTGCCTGTCGTTCGGGGAGCGCGAGGAGATCGCGCTCGCGAGGGCGCGTGGGGAGTCGTGTCGCTTGATCGCCCGGCGTCTCGGGCGCTCTGCGTCGACGGTCTCGCGCGAGCGGCGGCTACCGAGCCACCACGGCGCACGCGCTCGCCTATGAGCGCGCGAGCCGCCCCAAGCCGGCGAAGCTCGCTACGAACCTGGCGCTGCGGGCCAAGGTGGAGGAGGATCTGGCTCACCGCTACTCGCCCGAGCAGATCGTAGGGCGGTTGCGCCTCGAGTTCCCTGACGACCCGGAGATGTCGGTGTCGACCGAGACGATCTACCAGTCGTTGTATGTGCAGTCGAGGGCGCTGCGCCGCGAGCTGACCCGGTGTCTGCGCACCGGCAGGGCGCTGCGCCAGCCCGGCCGCAGGGCCGACCAGCGCAAGAACCGGATCCCCGACATGGTCAACATCTCCCAGCGCCCGCCCGAGGCCCGAGATCGTGCGGTCTCCGGACACTGGGAGGGTGACCTGCTGATTGGCAAGCGAAACGCCACGGCGATCGGCACGCTCGTCGAGCGCAGCAGCGGCTACGCGATGCTGGTGCACCTTCCCGACGGCTACAAGCCCGAGCAGGTCTCAGGCGCGCTCGCCGCGAAGGTCCGGACGCTGCCCGAGGCACTGCGGCGCTCGCTGACCTGGGACCAGGGCCCCGAGATGCGCGACTGGAAGCAAGTGCGCGTCGACGCCGGCATCGAGGTCTACTTCTGCGACCCCCACGCACCCTGGCAGCGCGGCACCAACGAGAACACCAACGGGCTGCTGCGCCAGTAACTTCCCCAAGGGCAGCGACCTGAAGGTCCACACCGAGGCCGACCTCGACGCCGTCGCCGACGAGCTCAACGACCGACCCCGCAAACGACTGGGCTTCAACAAGCCCACTGAGAAGATTGCTGACCTACTGTTGCAATGACCGCTCGAATCCGCCCATCCTCCAACGGGACACCGCTCCCGCTGTCGGCCCGAAGCAGGCATCCCCGGCGGCTCCTCGCGGGCGCTCGCTCCGGACGAGCAGCAGAAGCGATGGCACCGCCCGCGCGGACGATCGCTTCCGGCGCCTCGCAGGAGCGCCTCGGTCCAAGAGTCCGGCGACTCCCCAATTTGGCGCGCTGTTCGACCCACCGTCGTAGCTTGCTCCTCATCGACGATTCGGCTCGGCCGGCGAGCATGGATTGCACGCGTACGTAATAGGGATCCGCCACGTCCTCCGCAACGGTCCGTTCGATAGATGCGGGTTATAACAAGGGTCATCGAAGTGATTGGACGGCTGATCAGGCGCGGCGTAGGATCGGACCGCGTTTCCTGCCGCGATCGGCGCGGCTCTGCACGACAGGGAGGACTCATGGCGAAGGTTCTGTGCGTGCTCTATGACGATCCGGTTGGCGGCTATCCGCCTGTCTATGCTCGCGACAGCGTGCCCGCGATCGGCGGCTACCACGATGGACAGACGACGCCGAGCCCGGAGCAGATCGATTTCACGCCGGGTGAGCTGCTCGGCAGCGTTTCGGGCGAGTTGGGGCTTCGCGGCTTCCTCGAGGAGCGTGGGCACCGCCTGCTCGTCACCTCCGACAAGGAGGGTCTGGACTCGGAGTTCGAGCGCGAGCTGCCAGACGCCGATGTGGTGATCTCCCAGCCGTTCTGGCCGGCGTACCTGACGGCCGAGCGGATCGCGAAGGCGCCGCGGCTCAAGCTGGCCGTGACGGCGGGCATCGGGTCAGACCATGTCGATCTCGACGCCGCGATCGCTCACGGGATGACGGTCGCCGAGGTCACCTACAGCAACAGCATCAGCGTGTCAGAGCATGTGGTGATGATGATCCTCGCACTGGTGCGCAACTACATCCCGTCCCACCAGTGGGTCCTTGATGGCGGCTGGAACATCGCCGACTGCGTCGCCAGGTCCTACGACTTGGAGGGCATGCAGGTCGGCACGGTCGCCGCGGGCCGGATCGGGTCGGCCGTCCTGCGGCGGCTGAAGGCCTTCGATGTCGGCCTGCACTACACCGACCGCCATCGCCTCACCGAGGAGGTCGAGCAGGAACTCGGCCTGACCTACCACGCGACAACCGAGGAGCTCGTCAGGGTATGTGACGTCGTGACCATCAACGCCCCGTTGCATCCCGAGACCGAGCACCTGTTCGATGACGAGTTGATCGCGAAGATGAAGCGCGGGGCGTATCTCGTCAACACCGCGCGGGGCAAGATCTGCGATCGGGACGCGATCGTGCGCGCGCTCGAGACTGGCCAGCTCGCCGGGTACGCCGGGGATGTCTGGTTTCCCCAGCCCGCGCCGCCCGACCATCCTTGGCGGACGATGCCTCACCACGGCATGACGCCGCACGTGTCGGGATCGTCGTTGTCGGCGCAGGCGCGCTATGCCGCGGGCACACGGGAGATCCTCGAGTGCTGGTTTGCGGAGCGTCCGATCCGCGAGGAGTACCTGATCGTCGCGGGCGGTGGGCTGGCGGGGGCGGGTGCGCACTCCTACAGCGCCCGCGAGACCTCCCGCAACGCGGATGAGGGTGATCAGGCGGAGCCCGGCTGAGATCTGGCGCCGGCCGGCCGCTTCTCCACCAGCTCGAGTACCTCACTGCCCTGGCCCGCGAGCGGCACTTCGGCCGCGCGGTGGCGGCCTGTACGCGCAGGCGGCCCCGCTCCCGCCTAACGATCGCGGCCCGGCAGGCGCTGCTGCACGGCCACCGATCGAGTTCGCCGACGCCCCGCTCGACGCCCGCTCCACCGTCGACGTCGCCGTGGGGCCGGCCTGATCTGCAGGGGAACTCAGGTTGCGGGTCGAGCCTGGGGCCCGGCGGGTGGAATGTCTTCTGCTGGAGTGGCCCGCTCCTGGCGGTACCGCCGAAGATTTCCTTCCGGAGTCGTGATGTCGGCGGGCTCCACCGGAACCAGCTTGTCGGTCGAGTACTTCATGATCGTGAAGGCCAGCGTGCCGAAGCAGAAAGGTAGGGTCAGAGCGGGCAGGCCCCAGGGTATGAACAGCGCGGCGATGGCCCCGAAGAGCATGGCGGTGAAGACCGCACAGGCGACAGCGAGTATCGCCGAACGAACGCTCAGAACGTAGAAGACGCCGCCGATGGCCAGGCAGGCGTCGAAGGAGTTGAAGCCCCAGAGGCCGTTGTAGATCGCGATCCCGTTGGCGCCGAGCGCCAAACCCGTGAGCATTCCCACGGCGGACCCGATGAGCGCGAACGCCGCCGCGATCCGCGACGCGACAGCGATCCCGACGACCATCAGGATCCCCGCTACGACGTCGTTGGCGAAGAAGAGTTGACCGATGCCGCGGAAGATCGCGTTCGCCCAGCCTTCGATGTTGTCGGCGCTCGTAGCCGTCTCGACCGACCGTAGCGCGGTCTCGACGTTGTCGCCGACCGCCTGCACCTCCGCTGGCCCGACGAGGGGCCCGACCTGGGCGTTGGCGAGCTGGAGCCCGGCCTCGAGGAAGATCAGCGTCGCGAAGTTGAAGGGTAGCCGGCGCAGACCGACGAGGAAGCCACACCGCGCGTGGATAACAAGGCGTTGGTCACGGTCCGTCAGAACCGCTACTCGGTGCCGGTCGCGCTGGTCGGCCGCCGGTTGCGCGCCCGGATCGGCGCCCGCGAGATCACCGTGTTCGCCGACGGGCGCGAGGTCGCGCGCCACGACCGGCTGGTCGGGCGTTTCGGCGTCTCGGCGCAGTTGGATCACTACCTCGAGCTGCTGGCCCGCAAGCCCGGCGCGCTGGCCGGCTCGCTCGCGCTGCACCAGCAACGCCAGCGCGGCCACTGGCCGGGCTGCTTGGATGAGCTCTGGACACGCATCGCCGAGCGCTACGGCACATCCGAGGCGGCGCGGCAGATGGTCGACGTCTTGCTGCTCTGCCGCGAGCACGGCCCCGCGCCGGTCGAGCTCGCTGTCCGCGGCGCGTTGGCTGCCGGCGCGCACGATGGACGCGCCGTTGGGCTGCTTGCCCGTCGCGCCGAGCGCCCGCCAGCGGTCGCCCTGCACGGTTTGCCCGATCGTCTGCAGGCGATCCAGCGGCCCGCGCCGACGCTGGGCGACTACAACCGTCTGCTCGCGCTCGGAGGCCGGCGATGAGCGCCCCCGCGAAGGTTCAGGCGCTCTAGGCGCTGATCGACGCGCACGCCGGCGAACTGCACCTGCCGACCGTCCGGCGGCGCTTCCGCGCGCTCGCCGAGGAGGCCACCCGCGAGCAACAGACCCCAATCGCCTACCTCGCCGCGCTGCTGGAAGCCGAGGTGGCCGAACGCGCCGAGCGCCGCGAGCGTCGCCGGCTAATCGATGCCCGCTTTCCGATCATGAAGCGCCTGGAGGACTTCCGCTTCACCGACAACCCCAACGTCCCGCAGGCCACCATCGCCACGTTGGCCCAGGGCGGCTGGATCGACGACCGCGAGAGCGTGATCTTCATCGGCGAATCCGGGACCGGCAAAACGATGCTGGCCACCACACTGGCCGTCTGCGCCTGCCAGCAAGGCCGACGCGTCCGCTTCACCACCCTCGCCCAGCTGGCCAACGACCTCCAAGAAGCCGAAGGCCACCGCGAACTGCAACGCGTCGTCGGCCGCTACGCGCGCGCGGAACTTCTGGTCATCGACGAGCTCGGGTTCATCGCACTGCCCGAGGGCGCCGCCGAGCTCGTCTTCCAAGTCATCAGCGAGCGCAACGAGAAGTCCTCGCTGATCGTCACCACCTCACTGCCCTTCGGGGAATGGACCAAGGTCTTTCCCGACCCGCGCCTGGCCAAGGCCGTCGTCGACCGCCTCACCCACAAGGCGCACATCATCGAGACCGGCACCGAATCCTGGCGCTTCCGCCACGGCCTCCCACGCCGCGACCTCCGTCCGACCAAGGAGACCACCTGACCCCCGATCGCTCGGCGCGCACCCCCTTGTCGCCGCTCCGGCTCGCCCTCCGGGCTCACCTCCGCGACGACGACAGCGACCCCTACGAACACCGATGCGAGAAGATCCAACACCACAACGACACGACGCCAGGTGGGGCCACTTCAGAGTGCCGCACTGGGGCCACTGCAGGTTGCCGTTCTCACCCGCAGCGTCACGCTCCAAGTGCCTTCAAGGCGAGGGCTCTGGGCGTGGCTGCTCGCCGGGGTAGCCGCGAGGGACGCCAGCGCGCTGAGCACGACTAGCGCTGCGAGCGAGACCCGCACCCCGACAACCTATCGCCGGCCGGGGGTGAGCGACCGTCGGTCGGCCGGACGCGGCGGAGGGGGTCTAGCGTGCCGACCATGCGCGACTTCCCCAGCTGGACCGACGAACAGCTAGAGCAATTCGCCAGCGAGCAGGGCGAGCTGTTCGGCTTGACGTTCGCGGTCGAAGAGCGGCCACGGCTCGGCGGTTCGGACGACCCCACCGTCTGGTTCGCCGCCCTGAAGCAGATGAACGTGCCCATGGCGCCCGATGGGGTCGGGATCCTGGGTGCTGAGGCGCCTTCGCGCCGGACGGCGCTGGTCGGTCTGGCCCAGCTGCTCGACACGCTCACGGACAGCGAGCGGCAGTGGCTCTTGCTCCGCCGGCCGCCGGAGGAGTAGGAAGGCCCCGGCGCCACGTAGATACCCGGGGGAGGCCAAGCCGGGGTTTGTCAGAGCATTCGGCCCGCCAACTCACAGCCGGTTGGTTCGCCCGAGCGCCGCTACGCCCGCTTTGCCGGCTCGGCAGGACCCAGCGCGCCCGCCGCGGGTGTGTAGATGCTCTCGTGCCCGTCGTCCCAGCTGATGCGATAGCGAGGGGAAGGCGCCCGGTGCACCACCTCGTCTATGACGCCGGTCCGAGGCGGTTGCTCGGTCGACTCGGACTCAACCTTCACGCGATCTCCGGCCTTGAACTCCATGCCCTCTCCTCCTGACTCGCCTCACGTACCGTGATAGCAGAAAGCGTGTACCCGTGAGGATGGTTGTGGTCCAGGCGGTCGCGGGTTCGAGTCCGGTCGCTCACCCCTCAAGAAGGCCCTGGAGAGCGAGGCCTTTCCCGCCCATCGCATTGGGCGGCTCGATCTCTCGTGTTACCAGCGTCGTACCAAAAGTGTGTAAGTCGGGGGCGTTTGACTGAGCGCTCAGCTCGAACGAGATGTGCATGCAGTTCGCAGCGAGGGCTGCAGTGACCGTCGGGACCGCGTCCGGTCTGCGGGCATGGCTGCGGGCGCGTCGCGGCGCCTGGCTCACCCCGCGGCGGATGCGCTTCGCCACCGTCGCGCTGCTCTCGCTCGCGGTTCTCGCCTCGGGCCTCGCGCTCGGCGGCAGCGCCTGAGCCGGCCCGGACGCGGACCCGCGCTAGCCTCAGTCGGGAGGGCCTGTCCGCGAAGAGCGCGGCCAAGCCCCAGGATGAGACGGAGCCGCTCGCGCCGCACGCGTGAAGCGACAGCCGCCTCCGGAGAGGACGCAGATGACTGACAAGAACGTTTGATGAGGCCAAGGGCCGCGCCACGGAAGCGGCCGGGGCCGTGACCGACGACAAGGGCCTCAAGAGAGAGGGCAAGGCCGACCAGGCCAAG
>JACCSF010000207.1 GCA_013813135.1 Thermoleophilaceae bacterium
CACCCCTGCCGCCGCTGTTAGCGGTGGGCCACCACACCGGTTCGGCCCTGAACCCAAAGACACGCCCATTCCGACCGGCCCGGAGCGTAGCTTCAACACCGTCATGGGCAGCGTTCTCGCAGTCGCGAACCAGAAAGGCGGGGTGGGCAAGACCACCACCGCGGTCAACCTCGGCGCCTCGATTGCGGGCGCCGGCTATCCGACCCTGCTGGTCGACCTCGACCCGCAGTGCAATGCAACGGTTGCACTTGGGCTTCAGAAGGACATAAGTCCTAACGTCTACGAGTGCCTGTCGGGGGAGCTCACGCTGGCCGCCACCGCCATTCCGAGCGGCATCGAGCACCTCCACATCGTGCCGTCGACGCCCGAGCTGGCCGGCGCCACGGTGGAGCTGCCGCGCATCGCCGGCTCCGAGGGCATCCTGCGCGAGCGTCTCGGTGCCGTGAAGGAGCGCTACCTGTTCACGCTGCTCGACTGCCCGCCGTCGCTCGGCCCGCTCACGGTTAACGCCCTGGTCGCCGCGGACAAGGTGATCGTCCCCGTGCAGACGGAGTACTTCGCGCTCGAGGGGCTGGCCCAGCTGCTGGACACGCTGTCGCTGATCCAGCGCGAGCTCAACCCGCGGCTCACCATCGCGGGCATGATCCTGACGATGTACGACGGGCGCACGCGGCTCGCCCGCGAGGTCGAGCGCGAGGTGCGCGAGCACTTCCCGGAGCTCGTGTTCGACACGGTCGTGCCGCGCAACGTGCGGCTGGGCGAGGCGCCGAGCTTCGGCGTCCCGGTCATCCAGCACGCACCTCAGAGTGCGGGAAGCGCCGCCTATCTGAAGTTGGCGAAGGAGGTCGCGGCTCGTGGTTGAAGGAATGCCCCGAGCGGATGCGGACGAAAGAGGTCATAGGAGCCACACCCATGCCCGATGACCGTCGTGGCATGGGCAGAGGCCTCGCCGCCATCCTGCCCCGCCCCGGTGACGAGGACGGCTTGCGTGAGATCCCCGTCGACCTGATCGACCCCAACCCACGCCAGCCCCGCCGCACCTTCGACGAGACGAAGTTGGAGGAGCTCGCCGACTCCATTCGCACCCGCGGGGTGCTGCAGCCGATCGTCGTGCGCCCACTCGCCGGCGGCCGCTACGAGCTGGTGGCAGGCGAGCGGCGCCTGCGGGCAGCACGGATCGCGGAGCTCGCACTGATCCCCGCGATGCTGCGCCAGGCCGACGACTGGGAGCGCCTCGACCTCGCCCTGGCCGAGAACATGGCGCGGCAGAACCTCAACGCGGTCGAAGAGGCGCGCGCCTGCGCGATGCTGGTGGACGACCTCGGGCTCACCAAGGAGGAGGTTGGCCGGCGCGTTGGCCGCAGCCGGGTCGCAATCTCCAACCTGATCCGCCTGCTCGACCTGCCCGAGGACGCGCTAGAGCTGATCGAGACGGGTCACCTCAGCGAGGGCCATGGGCGCGCCATCCTGCTCTGCAAGGACCACGCCTCACGCAGGCGGCTGGCCCGCTCGGCGCGCGACGGCGCGTGGTCGGTGCGCGAGACCGAGCGGCGTGCCCGCGAGGCCGAGCACCCGCAGGCCGAGCCATCCAAGCCCAAGGTGATCCACCCCGATCTGGCGGACGCGCTGGCCGCCGCGGAGGACACCCTCTCGGCCGCCCTCGGGCGCGAGGTACGTGCCCGCGCACGCGGAAACAAGTGCGTGATTGAGATCGAGTTCGACCAGCCCGCGGAGGCCGTGGAGCTGGCTCGTTCGATGCTCGCCGCCGGGGTCCGGCGGGTCGTCAGAGAGCGGCGGGCCGCCGCTACAATCGGCATTCGCACGGCCAACGGGGCCGGCGACAAGGGCGATTAGCTCAGCCGGTTAGAGCGCGTCTCTGATAAGGACGAGGTCCCTGGTTCGAGTCCAGGATCGCCCACAACAGGCGAGTGCCGCGAGGGTCCCTTAGGGGGCCCTCGATGGTTGCAGTGGCTGCTTCCCCCCGGCTCTAGACTGTCGAGAAGTCCATGCAGGAGATGGTGATCTACGGCGTCAGCTTCGACATGGTCGGCAAGCAGCCGATCGTGCTTTTGAAGACCCGCGACGGCAACAAGTTCCTCCCGATCTGGATCGGCCATCCGGAGGCGGCGGCGATCCTGATGAAGCTCCAGGGGGCCAACACGCCGCGCCCGATGACTCACGACCTGATCGGCGAGATGCTGTCCGAGCTGGATGTCTCCTGCACGCGCGTGGCCGTAACGGAGCTGCGCGAGAACACCTTCTACGCCGAGGTCACGCTCCAGGTGAACGGCCGCGAGATCCCGATCGACTCGCGCCCTTCCGACGCGCTGGCCCTCGCCGTACGCACCGGCGCGCCGATCTTCGCCGCCGAGGACGTGATCTCCGAGTCCGCGATCGAGTTCGAGCACGAGGTCGAGGACACCGAGGAGGTCGTCGAGAAGTTCAAGGACTTCCTCGATAACGTCACGCCCGAAGACTTCGCCGCCGGCGAAGAGGAGTGAGCAGCGCCTAGCCTCGTGCGGCCGTGGTGCGCGCGACGGCCAGTTCGACGAGGCGTTCCACCAGCGCTTCAAATCCCATCCCCGCCGCCTCGGCGGCCATCGGCAGCAGGCTGGTGTCGGTGAGGCCGGGAATCGCGTTGACCTCGAGGGCTTGGGGACCGCCGGGCCCGAGCATCAGGTCGACCCGGACCGCCCCCGCCGCGCCGAGCGTCTCGTAGGCGCTGGCGGCGATCGCGGAGACCTCAGCGGATTCCTCCGCGGAGAGCTCCGCCGGGCAGACGAAATCGGTGCGTCCGATCGAGTAGCGCCCCTCGTAGTCGTAGGTGTCCTCAGCGTGGGGGATGACCTCCACCGCGGGCAGCGGCTCGCCGTCGATGAC
>JACCSF010000211.1 GCA_013813135.1 Thermoleophilaceae bacterium
CCGCCGGGCTGCTGGCGGTCTGGGCCGCCGGCGCGGCCGACGCTCCGGCGGCCACGCTCGCGGCGCTGTCGCTGGTGACGGGCGCCGCGATCCCGCCCGTGTCGTCGGTGCTGCGCTCGCGCTGGCCGTACCTGCTCGCGGATCGGCCCGAGCTCGTGGCCGGCGCCTTCGCGCTCGACTCGGTGCTGATCGAGATCATCTTCCTCGTCGGCCCGCTGCTGACCACCGTGGTCGTGGCCACCGTCGGCCCGCAGTACGCGCTGATCGTGTCGGCCGCCTGCGTGCTGACCGGGACCCTCATGCTGCTGAGCGGCCTGAGCGGGCGCCCCGGCCCGGAGCCCAGCGGGGAGGGCAGCCGCGCGCTCGGGCTCGGAGCGCTCGCGGATCCCGGGCTGCGCACGCTCGTGTTCGCGAGCCTCCCCGTGGGCTTCGCGCTGGGCTCGGTCGAGGTGGCGCTGCCGGCCTTCAGCGACGCGGAGGGCTCGAAGGAGATCGCAGGGGTGCTGCTCGCCGCCTGGTCGCTCGGCAGCGGCGCGGCCGGGCTGGCCTGGGGCACCAGAGCGGCGCACTTCTCGTTGCTGGGGGCGCACCTGCGCTTCGCGTGGCTGCTGCCGCTGGCGATCGCGCCGCTCGCGCTCGCCTCCTCCCCGCTCACGATGGGTGTGCTCGTGGTGCTGGCCGGGCTGCCGGTGGCGCCGCTGATCGCCTCGCGCAACCAGCTGGTCGAACGCGTGACGCCGGTGGGCACCGCCACCGAGGCATTCACCTGGCCGCTGACCGCGCTGGTTGCCGGGGTCTCGCTCGGAGCGGCCGCTGCGGGCGCGATCGTGGAGGCCAGCTCCTGGACCACCGCCGTGCTCGTGGCGACCGCGGTGGCGACGATCGGTGCGGCCACCGTGGTGACCCGGCGTCATACGCTCGTGCAGCCGCAGGCCGCGTGAGGATAGAGTCGCTGCCATGCGAGTCATCAAGGGCGATCGCAGCGTGGAGATCGAGGCACCGATCGAGCGCTGCTACGAGATCGCGGCCGACGTGGAGAGCGCAACCGAGTGGCAGGGCTCGCTCAAGGACGTCGAAGTGCTCGAGCGCGACGGCGAGCGCCGTCCGCTGCTCGTCGAGACCGAGTCCGACGCCAAGGTGAAGAGCGTGCGGGCGGTGCTGCGCTTCTCATACGAGCCGCCCACGGCGATCCGCTGGGTGCAGGAGAAGGGCGACTCGAAGTCGCTGACCGGCTCATGGGCCTTCGAGGACCTCGGCGGCGGCCGGACGCGCGCCACCTACGCGCTCGAGGCCGACCCCGGCCGCATGCTCGGGCTGCTTCTGCGCGGACCTGCCGAGAGCAAGGTGCGCGACTTCCTGCTCGGCGACGCGGCCGCCGGTCTGAAGCAGAAGGCCGAGAGCTAGCCGCAGCTCGCCGGGCGCTTGTGCGCCCGCAGCACCTTCTCGTACGCGCGCGGGCGCGAAGTCATCGTGCCGTCCACGCACAGGTCGATCAGCCTGCGCCAGGTGGGGGCGTCGTCGCGGTCGTCGCCCGCGAACCAGTTCTGCCACGCGTAGCCCTCCCGGTGGGCGCGCGCGACGTTCTCCGCCGACGTGATCTCGAGCAGCTGCCCGCCGAACTGGAACGTGATCGGCACCTGGAAGGCGACCACGCCCGGCCCGGGTGACGACATCCCGAGCCACTTCGCCACGCCGAGGATCCCCGGCGCGAGGTCGACCTTGGGAGCGAGCGCGTGGAAGCGGTCCACCGCGTCCTGCTGGAACGAGACGACGATCAGGTCGCGCCGCCGGCTGGCTTTCAGCAGGCGCGCGAGGACCTCGGCGTTCTTGACGTACTCCGCGGTGTCCTCGTCAGGCGTGCGGCCCTTGATCTCGACGTTGATCGGGGTATGCGGGAAGGCCTTCATCACCTCGGTCAGCGTCGGCACGCGGAAGTCCGCTGGCGTGAAGCCCTTGGGCGCCGGACGTCGGCCCGTCGCGATGCCGCGGAAGCGGTAGGCCCGCGCGGGGTGATCGTGGCCGTAGTGGTCCTGCCTGGCAGGGGCGAACCAGTACGCGGCATCGAGGCGCTTGATCTGCCTGAGAGTCTTCGAGGCGACCGTGCCGTGACCGTTCGTCTTGCCGTCGACCGTGGTGTCGTGCATCACGATCACCTCGCCGTCCTTGTTCACGCCGATGTCGAGCTCCAGCATGTCGGCGCCGGCGCGCACCGCCTTGCGGAACGCGTACAGCGTGTTGGACGGGAACTCGTCCTCGCCCCCCTGGTGGGCGATGTTCAGCGGCGCGCGTTTCTGGACCCAGCGGTTCGCGGCGCCGGCCGGGGCGGCGGCACCGAGGACCAGCATGACGGCGAGGGCCGCGGGCGCGAATCGGCGCATGCGGCGACGCTACCAGCTAGATGGTTGATTCCACGGCTGGTGCGGTTGTGGAGGGGTTGTTGGCAGAGAGGCCGAAGTCGGCGGTGTCTAGAGCACCGTCGACCTGGAGGCCACGATGGACGCCGACCTCGACACTCTCCTC
>JACCSF010000217.1 GCA_013813135.1 Thermoleophilaceae bacterium
GTGGCCTCCTGGTGTCGTGGGCCGCGCCTGTCGTGGCCCTTCACCTGGTGAGCGGAGCCGGTCAGAGCTTCTCGACATGAAATCACTCATCTAGCTCCGAGACCGTCGCGTAGGGGGATGGTGAAGCGGGCTCGGCTCCGGCCCGCTACCGTCGCCCTGTGAGCAGCCAACGAGTGCCCGGTGGGGTGGTCCACAAGCTGCCCGCGGACCTGCGCGAGGCGCTGATCGCCAACACCACGGCACTCGATGCCTGGAAGGACATCACGCCCTTGGCCCGCAACGAGTTCATCTGCTGGATCGAGGACGCCAAGCAGGAGACCACCAGAGCGCGCCGTATCCGCCGGACCCAGGAGGAGCTGGAGGAAGGCAAGCGCCGGCCCTGCTGCTGGCCGGGGTGCAAGCACCGCGAGCGCACCGGCAGCTAGCGCCGGCTCCGGCATTCTCGCGAGGACGTCCATCGGATCGGGCATCCTGGAGCACTGCAGGACTTGATCTCGTAAGCCCGTAGGGGGAACCCTCACCGGGCACTTTGCCTGCATAGCTGATGCTTTCCGACGCATCCGCATGCAACGTGTCCCGCAAGACCCGCCCGATGAAATGCCCGATGAGGGGGCGACAACCGGGACACCACACCACGCCAGCGTTCACGCGCGAGCGAGCGCGTCGCCTGCCAACTCTGCGCTCCTGCGTCGGACGAACAGAGAGCGCGAACTACAGCGTCTGGCTCACTATCGCAGTGCGAGAAGCGCGAGCGCCGTAAGCGACCTTGCCTTGGGTCGAGTGCCAACCGGTAGACGATTCCCGAGACCCGGCGAATTGGAGCGCCCACGCGGCTCCCAGCGGCTGGGCCAACATCGGAGGAGTGTCCTAACCCGGACGTGGGACCGCTCCGGACCATGAGCGTCCCTGCGACGGCGATCACTCTGCCGACCTCGCGTTACCTGCCGCCCTTCCCCGGCGCGAGGAAGGCGTCACCTGACACGATCGAGGTCGCTCTCAGCTATTTCCGAGCGCTTCTCTGATGTGCAACCGCGCCGGAACCCCTCGTCGCGCGCACACCGCGCGTACATGCGCCCGGAACCCGTGTACGCTCCCGTCCAACGCCCAAGTGTCAGAACAGCGGCTCTTGCAGGTCTTTCATGTCCCCCCAGTACCCGGAAGGGTCGTCGCTTTCCTCCCGCTGGGGACTCTCGTAAAGAGGATGTCGCCGGTTCGAGTCCGGCCGTCGGCTTCATCCGGGAAATGCGAAGGGCGAGCCGAGCATTCCCGACTCGCCCTTGGCCGGTGGTGCTAGCTACTTGCCCCGGATATACGGTTGAGCGACAACGGCCGCGCCGGGGGTGGGTGGCGCGGCCGTTGTGGTCCATCGATCGGCTTGGTGAAGCCGGGCGGTCTGTCAAGCGGTGTGGATGGCGAGCGTGTCGAGGTTGTAGGCCAGGGTTGCCCAGCCGACCCAGGTTCGCGCTCCGTCGTGGCCTCTCAGGCGTGTCCGGCGGAGCCCATAGCCGCGTTTGAGGTGGCTGATCCGGCCTCGGCGCCGACTCTGTAGCGGGCCAGTCGCCGCTTTGTGCGTTTGGAGTCGGGGTGCTGGCGTCCGGCGATGAAGACCTCCGCTCCCGCCGCCAGCGCCGGGTTGGCCGCAGCGGGCTCAAAGCCACCGTCGAGCGCGACCTCGCGCGGGCGGATTCCGAGCCGGTCGAGCTCGGCTGCCGTGGTGGGCAAGAGCTCGGTCTCGTTGGGCGGGCCGATCCGGCTCGGCGGCGGGAGGATGAAGCCGCGCGCCCCGCGGCGGGTGTTGGCGGTCACTGTGAAGGACCGCAAGCTTCCTGCGGCGGTCCGAGCCGTGTTCGACGAGGTCGATCCCGACGAGTATTGGGGCTGAGCCTCCCGGACCCCTCTCTTGTCAAGGTGCAGCGTGGGTGCGTGTTGTTGTCCGGGCTTGCCAAAACTAGAAGCGGGGCGCGGCATGTTTCGCCCTGCCAAAACAATTTGGCTGACCACCCCATCCGCCCGCTCAACACATGAGCGGAGGTCGCCTCGGGGGTCGGCCAGCCTCTGCCGGGCTGCCTTGCGGCTTCCGGGCTGGCTACGTACCCCGCTCTAAGTAAGCGGGTTCGGCCCGACCAGTACGCCAGGCATCGAGCTCGTTCCGAGGCATGGGCGTGCTGCCTAACGCATGGGGTGCCTCGCGCTGCCTAGCGGCCGTCGCCGGCGGAAGGCGGGCTACCGGGTAGGTGTGCCCGCTCCTCCGCTTACCACGATCGCGCTGCCCGCCACGGTCGTTTGGGGTGGTGGTCCTCTCGGTCGTCTCGGTGATCGGGCTCGTCTCGGTCGTGCGGACCGTGGAGCTCGAATCGTCGCCCGCCTCGACCGCGGCGAACACGACCGCGGCGAACAGGCCCAGCATGAGGACCGCCAACGTGAGTGTGACCAACTTGCGCATGGCCCCAGGATCGGCCTTGACCACCCAGCGGCCGGCCAGCCCGGGGTTAGGGCGTGGTAAAGGCCGGGGGCACTACTCTCGATGCATGGATTCGCGCGGCGCCGCCGACTCTGGCGCCAGTCGCCGCACGGCGATTCTCCGCCTGGCCGCATACGCGGCGCTCGTCGGCCTCGTGTGCGGGAGCCTGGCCGCGACCGGCTCCCTGCCCTCGCCGGACGAGGCGCGCGACTGGGGCGAGGGGCTCGGCGACGCTGCCTACTTGGCGTACGTGCCGCTGTTCGTGGTCGCGAACTTCGTGATCTGGTGGCCGATCCTCGCCGGGGCCGCCGGGCTGCTGTTCGGCACCGCCGCCGGCACCCCGTTGGCGCTGTCCGGTCTCACAGCGGCGTCGCTCACGCAGATGTTCATCGCGCGGCGGCTTGCCGCGGGTCATCACGGTTCCCTGCTCCCGGAGCGCATCCGCCGGATCGAGGACTTCCTCACCCGCCATGGGGCCATCGCCGTGATGCAATCGCGCATCGTGCCGCTGCTCCCCTACGGCCTCGTGAACTTCAGCGCGGGGCTGACGCGGTTGCGCTACCGCGACCTGGCCATGGGCACTTTGGTTGGAGCCGCGCCGAAGGTGTTCGCGTACGTGGCCCTGGGCGGCAGCCTCTCCGACCTCGGCTCCCCCGAGGCGATCATCGCGATCACGCTCCTCGTGGCGATGGGGCTGGTGGGCGTGCTGTTCGTCAGGCGCCAGCTCGCCATCGGCCGCGCATAACCTCCCGCTCGTGTCGTACTTCCTGGCCGTCCGGCTTTATTCGATCGCCGAGGTGTGCGTGTTCACCGCGCTGCTGGTGACGGCGATCGGCGGATTGGGCGAGTCGGCCGAGCAGGCACTCGGCTGGACGCACGGCGTGGGCTGGATCGTGCTCTGCGTGCTGGTCGCGTACGGCTGCCGGCGCGGGACCTTCCCGTGGGCGCTGCTCGCGGCGACCGTGTCACCGCTGGGGCCGGTCGGGAGCACGGCCGGCATCGAGTATCTGGCGCGGCGTCGCCGGCGCGCCGGTGCCGGGTAGCCTAAGCCGGGCGGTTCCCGCTCAACCTCCCGAACGCGCTCACGCTGATCCGGATCCTGCTGGTGCCGGTGCTGATCGTGGCGCTGACGGTGGAGTCGCCCGGCGGCTCCACGATCGCGTGATGGTGATCATCGCGCGCGAGTTCGCGGTCAGCGGGCTGCGGATCGCGGCCGGGCAGCAGGGGGTGGTGATCCCCGCCAGCGCGCTCGGGAAATCAAGACGATCGTGCAGGTGGCGGCGGTGCTGGCGCTGATTGCGGCCCCCGACCACCACGCGGCCTGGGTGCAGGCGCTGGTCTACGTGATGGTCGTGGTGACCGTCGTCTCCGGGGCCGACTACTTCCTGAACTTCAGGCGCAAGCTCGAAGAAGCCTCGCGCGCGCGCGCGAACACCTCAACCGCCTGAGCGCTATCCGCCGTGCGCAGCCGCGCCGGCCAACCGCTCGCCCAGCTCCTCGCGGCTGGTGCCGCGCAGGTAGAGCACCCGGTCGAACAGCCGGCCGTACACATCGAGCACCGCGAACAGCAGGTCCGGCGTGCCGACGGTGTCAGCGTTGCGGGCACTGGCGAATTCGCCGGCGCGGCGGGTGACCTCGTCGAGGACTTGCCCGCCCATCGGCGGCGTGCCCGGGCCGTCCTCGTCGGAGGCCGAGCCTGTCATCAGCGGGGACTCGCCGACACCGAGCGCCTGGAGGGCGGCGCCCACCTGACCGTGGAGCCGGAGGGCCCGTAGCCATCGTTCCGCCTCATCCTCCGCGGAGTGCGCGAACGGCATCGCGGTACCGGCGAGGGCTACCACCAGGGCGGCGTCTTGAGAGAGGGGGATGTGCTTCGGCGTCACGAGGGTCTCCGAACTTCCTTGTTCGGGGTTCCATCGGCACGCCTCTCGGCGCCCTTGATCCAAGGCCCCGCGTGCCGCCGCAGACTGGACGTTTGATCTAGACGGCTGGTGCGGCTTCGAGCCAGTCGCGCATCGTCACCTGGCGCGCGGCCCGCTCGCCCGACGAGATCTCGCGCAGCAGCTCGCCCATCAGGCCGTGACGCTCGGCGACCACGCTGTGCTTGTGGATCGTCTCGAGGTTCTCCTGGCGGGCCGAGACGAACGCGCCGTCGCCGAGGCCGGCGAAGCGCTCGGTCGCCATGCGCACCATCTCGCGGACGCAGTCCTCGACGAAGCGGGGATGCCTGTGGGCCTTCTCGACCACGTGCACCTCGTCGGGGCGCTTCATCAGCTCGTAGATCTCCGAGCTCATCGACGCCTCGACGATCTCCAGCAGCACCTCCGCCTCCAGCGTTTCGTTGCAGCCCTCGGGGCAGCCGATGTGGAGCGTGCCGATGCCGCGCTGGTTGTGGGTGGCCACGGGCACGGCCTCGAAGACACGCGTGATCTCGTCTTCGGAGAAGCCGTCCTCGCTCAGGCGCTCGCGCGAGCGCTCGGTGACCATCTCCTGCGCGCAGGGGCAGGCGGTCATGCCCTGAGCCTGGACGCCGACCAGCCGGCGCGTGCCGCTGGCGGACGCCACCGCCGAGCCGAACATCGTGTAGATCTCCTGCGTTGGCGTGCCCGAGACCGGCGCCGGCTTGTTCTCGGGGTAGCGGGCCGCGATGGTCACCTCGGCGCGGCAGCCGGCCTGGCGGTCGCGCACGCGCTCGGCGATGTGGGAGGCGAGCGTCTCGGCCTTGAAGGCCTCGCCGAGGACCACCTCGTCGATCGCCTCGTTCACGACCTCCTCGAAGCGCGACATGTGCGCACCCTTCTGCTCGGGCCCGAGGTCGACGAAGCATTCGAGCTCGGCGTAGAAGAGCGACTGCCGCCCGTTCGACTGGATCCGGATGATCTTCTCGACGCCGGTCACTCCGACTCGCGAGAGGCTCACGCCGGTGGCGGGACGACGGGCTTGAACGTCGCTGCCGAGGAGCGCGGTGGGCTCGTTCATGGCGACCGCGAACTCTAGCTGCAGGGAGATTGGAGCAAAACGCACGAACAGGTGTAGACTGGCCGCGGCTCGACGCCAACCAGATATATCTGGCCCAACTGGCTCAGCCCCTCGCGGCCCCCCGCGACCACAACTTCATCCAATCCACTCGACCGCCCCGGTCGCGGGCGTGTTCGTCTCAAGGAGCGCGCGGTTGACGGAGGAGAAGCACGAGGGAGTAGCGCTGCTGGTTGACGTGAGCGAGGCGCCGTTCCTCGAAGTGGAGGAGGTACGCAGACTCGTCTCAGAGGGCAAGGAGCGCGGCTTCCTCACCTTCGAGGAGATCTCAGCCACTTTCGAGGAGGTCGAGCTCACAAAGGAGCAGATCGTCGAGCTCCACGCCCACCTGCAGGAGAACGGCGTTGAGATCGTCGCCAGCGACGACCGCCCGCCCGGCCTGATCGAGATCGCCGGCGACGGCGCTCAGCCGGTTACACGGAAACCCCAGATCGACCTCACGGTCGAGCCCAGCCTGGACTCGCTGCGGCTCTACCTGCGCTCGATCGGGCGCGTCGAGCTGCTGACCGCCGACCAGGAGGTGTCCCTGGCCAAGCGGATCGAGCGCGGCGACATGGTCGCCAAGCAGCAGATGATCGAGGCGAACCTGCGCCTGGTCGTGTCGATAGCGAAGGGCTATCTGGGTCGCGGGCTGTCGTTCCTCGACCTGATCCAGGAGGGCTCGCTGGGCCTGATCCGGGCGGTCGAGAAGTTCGACTACCGGCGTGGCTACAAGTTCTCGACCTACGCCACCTGGTGGATCCGCCAGGCAGTGACGCGCGCGATCGCCGACAAGGCGCGCACGATCCGGATCCCGGTGCACATGGTCGAGAAGCTGAACAAGGTCGTGCACGTGGAGCGCCAGCTGGTGCAGGAGTTCGGCCGCGAGCCGACCCCGGAGGAGATCGCGTGCGAGCTGCAGTGGACCGCGCGCGAGGTAAAGGACATCCTGCGCATCGCGCAGCTGCCGGTGTCGCTCGAGAAGCCGATCGGCGAGGAGGAGGACTCCGAGCTGGGCGACTTCGTCGAGGACGAGGCGGCCGAGTCGCCCTTCGAGCGGGCCAGCGAGAACCTGCGCTGCGAGAACGTGCGCCGGGCGCTGGCCGCGCTCCCCCCGCGCGAGCGCGAGGTGATCGAGATGCGCTACGGGCTGAGGGGCCAAAAAGCGCGCACGCTCGAAGAGGTCGGGCGCGCCTTCGGCGTCACGCGCGAGCGCATCCGCCAGATTGAGAACACCACGCTGAAGAAGCTCGAGGGACTGCCAGAGGCGCAGCGGCTCAGGGACGCCTCATGAGGCCCGCAGCAGCCGGCTCGGCCGGGCGCGCTCGGGTCATAAACCACATGGTCGCGG
>JACCSF010000223.1 GCA_013813135.1 Thermoleophilaceae bacterium
CGACGAGTTCCTCGCCAAGCTGGACGCCGTCACCCGCGCCGCTCGCGCCGCGCAGCGCGGCTGGGCCGCGACGCCGGCGCCGGTGCGCGGCAAGGCGATCGGGCGCATCGGGCGCCTGGTCGAGGACAACAAGGAGGGGCTCGCGCGCCTGCTCACGCGTGAGATCGGCAAGCCGTACCCGGAGTCGCTCGGCGAGGTCCAGGAAGTGATCGACACGTGCGACTTCTTCGTCTCCGAGGGGCGCCGCCTGTACGGCCAGACCGTGCCGAGCGAGCTGCCCGACAAGCAGCTGTTCACCTTCCGCAACCCGGTCGGCGTGGCGGCGATCATCACCGCGGGCAACTTCCCCGTCGCCGTGCCCTCCTGGTATCTCGTCCCGGCGCTGCTGTGCGGCAATTCGGTCGTCTGGAAGCCGGCCGAGTACGCGCCCGCGCTCGGCCACGCGCTGACCGAGCTGTTCCTCGCCGCCGGTCTCCCCGACGGCGTGCTCAACCTCGTGCAGAGCGATGGCCCGTCAGCGTTCGAGGGCCTTGAGCTGGCCCTCTCGGAGCGGGTCGTCGACAAGGTGGGCTTCACCGGCTCGTCGGCCGTCGGCTCGCGCATCGGCGAGCTGTGCGGGCGCCACGTGCAGTCGCCCTGCCTCGAGCTGGGCGGCAAGAACCCGCTGGTCGTGATGGAAGACGCCGACCTGGACCTGGCGGCGGAGGGCGCGCTGTTCAGCGGGTTCGGCACGGCGGGGCAGCGCTGCACCTCGCTCGGCACGGTGATCGTGCACGAGTCCGTCCATGGCGAGTTCATGCGCCGCTTCACCGGCTTGGTCGAGGAGGCCGCTATCGGCGACCCCTTCGGCGATGTGTTCTACGGCCCGATGATCCACGAGCGCTTCCTGGAGCGCTTCGACGACTGGCTCGGGCTGATCCGCGACCACCACTCGGTCTCCGGCTCGAGCGCCACCGGCCGCATCACGGGCGACAGCCCGCGCGCGGGCTTCGTCGGCGATCCCGACGCCGGGCTGTTCTGCCACCCGACGATCGTGGACGGCGTGACCGCGGACGACGAGATCTACGGCACCGAGACATTCGGGCCGATCGTCGGCGTCGCGAGCTTCGGCGACTTCGACGAGGCGATGGAGCTGGCCAACGGGCACGGCTACGGGCTGTCGTCGGCGATCTACACCAATGACCCCAGGTCGGCTTTCCGCTTCCGCGAGCGGGTCAGCGCCGGCATGGTCTCGGTCAACAACTCGACGTCCGGCGCCGAGGCGCACCTGCCCTTCGGCGGCAACGGCAAGTCCGGCAACGGCAGCCGCCAGTCGGGCATCTGGGTGCTCGACCAGTTCACCCGCTGGCAGTCGCTCAACTGGGATTACGCCGGCAAGCTGCAGAAGGCCCAGATGGACGTGGCCGAGCTGACCGGCGACGCCGGCTTCCGGCTCGCCTGGGACTAGGCACCCTGCTGGTCCTGGCGCTGGCCGACGAGCCGCCGCACCGGCCGATCCCGGAGCTGGTCGAGGCCTACCGGCCCGAGCTGATCCTGGTGCTCGGCGACCTCGAGCCGGCCTGGACCGAGGGGCTCGAGGCCGTCGACCTGCCGAAACTCGGCGTGCGCGGGAACCATGACCCGCCCGATGCGCTGGAGGCGGTGGGTGTGGAGGACCTGCACCTGGGCAGCGCCACCCTGGGAGACCTGCGGTTCTCAGGTTTCGGGGGGTCGCCGCGCTACAGCCGGCACGGCGAGAACGAGTGGACCGAGGAGGAGGTCGAGCAGCTCGTCGAGCGCCTGCCGCCCTCCGACGTGCTGCTCACCCACTCTCCGCCGGAGGGTGTGAACGACGAGCCCGACGACCGTGCGCACCGCGGCTCACCGGCGCTGCGCGGGTGGGTCGAGCGCCACCGGCCGGTCTGGCTGCTGCACGGTCACACGCTTCCGAACCCGGCCCTCCAGGTGCACCAGCTGGGGCCGACGCGTGTGGTTCACGTGCGCGGTGCGGTGCCGCTCGAGCTCTCTCGCGAATCGTCTTGACACCCGCAAACTCGGTGACGGCTGCGTGGGGCCGGCTCTTCGCGGTGGACGCCGGCGGCAACAACCTGCTGCGGGTGCACGGGTCCGGGGAGATCTCCACCGTGGCGGTGTTCCCCGATCGGCTCGTGCCCGCGCCTCCGGGCATGGGCCTCCCGGATCCGTTCCCGATGCAGGCGGTCCCCACCAACGTGGTCGTGGGGCCTGACGGCGCCCTCTACGTCAGCCAGCTGACCGGCTTCCCGTTTCCCCTCGGGGCTGCGAACGTCTACCGCGTGGAGCCCGGGTCGGCACCGGAGCTCTACGCCGACGATCTGACCAACGTCACCGATCTCGCCTTCGACCGCCACGGGAACCTCTACGTGGTCGAGTTCGCGGCGAACGGGCTTGCTTCAGGCGACCCGACGGGGGCGCTGATCAAGATCCGGCGCGACGGCTCCCGCGAGACCGTCCTCAGCGAAGGGTTGGTGAACCCGTACGGGGTGGCGATCGGTCGCCGTGGCGACATCTACGTGTCGAACCACGGCGGGTCCGCGGGCCTCGGCGAGGTGCTCCGCCTCAGGAGCCACCACTAGGCAGACCGGCCAAGCGTGCGGTGCGCACGGCCTCCTGGGCCGCCTCGCGCGGCGTCCCCGCCGCGCGCAGGAGGTCGACCGCAGCCAGCCGGATCTGCCCGACGATGTGCACGGCGGACAGGTTCCCGGTCGTATCGAGCACCGCGTTGGCGAGCGCCGCTGCCCGCACCGCAGCGTCACGCGCCGGCTCGGGCTCGCCGCCCTCCAGATAGTCCTTGAGCGCGCCGGCGCCGGCGGCCAGCTCCTCGATCGCCTGAACGGCCTCAGGCGGGACCGAGTCCTTGAGGTCGATCGCGCGCGTGGCGCCGCGGGCAAGGGCGCGCACGTTCTCGATCATGCGGCCCAGCTCTCCGGCGGCCACCGCGTAGCGATCGAGCCCGCCGAGCGCGCCGCGTCGCTGCGGGGACAGCCGGGCCGCTTCTCCCGCCGTCTCCAGCGTCCCGACCAGGCCATCGTGCGCCCCGTCCGCGCGCGCCACCGCGAGCAGGGCGGCGTCGGCGGCCTCGGGCCGGCGCGTGGTGAGGGCCTCGGCGATCCGCTCCAACGCGTCGACGAGGCGGTCGAGCACGAGGCCGGCG
>JACCSF010000237.1 GCA_013813135.1 Thermoleophilaceae bacterium
GTCGACCTCCCCCAGCGGCGCCGTCAGCGTGGTGAACGCCACCGGCAGCGGCTTCCACGACGGCCCGCCGTTGGTGTCGAGCTGGAAGTGCGCGAGCTCGCGGCCCCAGATCAGCCACGCTAGGGGGTCGTAGCTGGGCTCGGAGGGCAGCAGCAGCGAGATTGCCCCCAGCACCAGGCACGCGGCGATCGGCTTCCACATGGCCCGCCAGCACGGTAGGCGGGACCCCGCCGCAGCTTGTGAAGCCCGCGTGACGAAGACGTGAACGCGATATGAAGCCGGCCGCTGACCCGGCCTTTACGCTACGGGGCGAGCCGCATGAAGCTCATCATCCAGATCCCCTGCTTCAACGAGGAGCACGCCCTCCCGGACACGCTGAGAGACCTCCCGCGCGAGATCCCCGGGATCGACGCCGTCGAATGGCTCGTGATCGACGACGGGTCGACCGACCGCACGGTCGAGGTCGCTCGTGCCGGCGGCGTGGACCACGTCGTGCGCCTCACCAACAACCGGGGGCTCGCGGCCGGCTTCCAGGCCGGGCTCGATGCCTGCCTCAAGCTCGGCGCCGACGTGATCGTCAACACCGACGCCGACAACCAGTACGTCGGCGGCGACATCCCCAAGCTGCTGGCGCCGATCCTCGAGGGCCGCGCCGACATGGTCATCGGCGACCGCGAGACCGATCGGATCGAGCATTTCTCACCCGTGAAGAAGCTGCTCCAGCGCTGGGGCAGCGCGGTCGTGCGGCGCGCCTCGGACACGCGTGTGGCCGACACGACCTCGGGGTTCCGCGCCTACAACCGCGAGGCGGCGCTCCAGATCCAGGTGGTCTCGAAGTTCACCTACACGCTCGAGTCGATCATCCAGGCGGGCAAGATGCTGGTGGCGGTCGACCACGTCCCGATCAGCACCAACCCGAAGACGCGCGAGTCGCGCCTGTTCCCCTCGACGGCGGCCTACGTACGGCGCAACGGGGTGTCGATCTTCCGCATCTACGCCCTCTACGAGCCCCTGCGGCTGTTCCTCGCCGCGGCCATGTTCACGGCCGCGATCGGGGCCGTCATCTGGGCGCGCTTCTTCTGGTTCGTCATTCAGGGCGACAGCGGCGGCCACGTCCAGTCCCTGATCCTGGGATCGACGCTATTCATCGTCGCGGTGCAGTTCGTGGCGCTCGGCGTGGTGGGCGACATCCTGGCCGGCTCGCGTGTGCTGCAGCAGCGAATCCTCGAGCGGGTGCGGCGCGTGGAGTTGCACCTGGGCGTGGAGCCGTCGCACTACGAGCCCGGCGCCCGCCCGACCGGCCACGAGCCCACCACCGGCGCCCAGGCCGGCCGCGCGACCGGCAAGACAGAAGATCGGGAGGCGCTGAAGCTGTGAGCGCCACCGCCGACGTCCCCACCGGCAACACCTTCGACAAGTACGGCTCGTCGAACCCCGTCGTGAAGCGGCTGATGACCGGCTTCCACTCCACGCTCGACGAGCTGTGGGCCCAGGCGGCGCCGCGGTCGATCCTCGACGTCGGCTGCGGCGAGGGCGTGCTGACGGCGGAGTGGGCCGAGCGCCTGGGCGACGGGCGCATCGTCGGCATCGACCTCGACGACCCGAAGCTGCGCGCCGATTGGGAGCGCCGCTCGCGGCCCAACCTCGAGTTCCGCGTTGAGGAGGCCACCTCGCTCTCCTTCGCCGAGGGCGAGTTCGACATGGCCTGCGCGATCGAGGTGCTCGAACACGTGCCCGAGCCGGAGGCGACGCTCGCCGAGATGGCCCGAGTGGCCTCGGGTCACCTGCTCGTGAGCGTTCCGCGCGAGCCGCTCTGGCGCGGCCTCAACGTGGCGCGCGGCTCCTACCTGCGCGTCCTCGGCAACACGCCGGGGCACGTGAACCACTGGTCGAAGCGGGCTTTCGTGGCCCTCCTGTCCCGGTACGGGACGGTCGAGGAGGCGCGGTCGCCCTTCCCTTGGACCATGGTGCTTGTCCGCCTCTGATAGGAGATCGAAGGCTCGCGCCCGCCGCGCGCTCGCCGCCCGGAGATCGAAGGCTCGCGCCCGCCGCGCGCTCGCCGCCCCCAGCTACGGCCGCGGGACGGCGATCCTCTCGATGGGGATCGGCGTCACGGGCGTAGTCACCTTCGGCTACTTCGCGCTCGCCAGCCATTCGCTGCCGGAGGCCGAGTACGGGCGCATCACGCTGCTGTGGTCGGCGGTCTTCATCACCGTCTCGGTGCTCTACCGGCCGGTCGAGCAGCTGCTGTCGCGCACGATCGCCGACCGCGACGCGCGCGGCGTGGCGGGCGTGGAGCACCTGCGCGTGGCCGCGACCATCCAGCTGGCGCTGGGCGTGCTGTTCGTGGTGGTGGCGCTGGCCCTGCGCGGCCCGATCGAGGACGAGCTGCTGGGCGGCTCGAGCTCGCTCTACAGGGTCATGATCGCGGCGGTGCTCGCCTACGCGGTGAGCTACTTCGCGCGCGGCTTCCTGGCCGGCCATCACCGCTTCGGGCTGTACGGCGGCCTGGTGCTGATGGAGGCGAGCTCGCGCTTCCTGTTCGCGCTGGCGGTGGCCGTGGGCATCGCCGAGGGCCAGACGGCGGTGGCGCTCGGCATCGCCGCCGCCCCGGTCGTGTCGCTTGCCGTGGTGCCGTGGGCGCTCGGGCGCCGGCTGCGGACGCAGCCGCCCGTGGAGGCTGACGCGAGCTCGCTCGACGCCGCCGCGGGCGGTGAGCCGTCCGTCAAGGGTGACGCAGAGTTCACGCTCGCGCACGGCAGCGGCTTCGCCGTCGCCGTGCTGCTGATCATGGTCAGCGAGCAGACCTTTCTCAACGCGGGGCCGCTGCTGGTGCAGGCGACCGAGGGCTCCCGCGGCGCGGCGCTGGCCGGCTTCACGTTCAACGTCCTGCTGATCGCCCGTGCCCCGCTCCAGCTCTTCCAGGCCGTGCAGACGTCGATCCTCCCCCACCTCACCCGCCTGCGCGCCGGCGGCGAGACCGACCCGTTCCGGCGCAGCGTCAATCTCACCCTGCTCGCGATCGCGGCGTTTGCCGCGTGCGTCGCGCTGGTCATGCTGGCGATCGGGCCGTGGGTCATGGAAGTCCTGTTCGGGGGCGGGTTCGACTACGAGCGCGGCGGCCTTGTGCTGGTCTCGATCGGCATGGGGCTGTACCTCGCCGCCGCGACGCTCAACCAGGCCCTGCTCGCCCACGGCCACGCGCCGCAGGCCTGCGGCGCGTGGCTCGCCTGCGCGGTCACGTTCGTCCTCTTCCTGCTGCTGGCCGACTTCGACGATCGCGTGCTGCAGGTGGAGATCGCGTTCGTGGGCGCCGCCGCCGTGCTGTGTGCGCTGCTTTACACCCTCTACCGGCGCGCCTGACATCCTTCAGCCATGGCCTCTCCCCAGATCGGGGACCCCGCACCGGACTTCGAGCTCGAGGGCACCGACGGCGCGTTTCGCCTCTCGGAGCACCGCGGCGAGCGCGTGGTGCTTCTCTTTTACCCCGGGGACGACACCGCCGTATGCACGCGGCAGTTCTGCTCCTATCGCGACGAGGCGGAGGGCTTCGACGCGCTGGAAGCGACCGTCGTGGGGATCTCCACGCAAAGCGTCGAGTCCCATCGCGACTGGACGGCCAAGCATGGTCTGACCGTGCCGCTGCTCGCCGACCCGGGGAGCAAAGTCGCGAAAGCATTCGGCGCCCACAGAGCCCTGCGCGGGACCACCCGGGCGGTGGTCATGATCGACGAGCACGGCCTGGTAGCCCACCGCCACGACCACCTGCTCGGGCTCGACTTCCAGACGGTCGACGACCTGCGCGACGCGCTTGAGTCGATGCCTCGGCCCCGCACCTGATCCGGTGCTCCAGGCGGTCACCATCCCCGCCCGCTTCAACGGACCGCCGTCGTCCGCGAACGGCGGCTACGCGTGCGGGCTGGTGGCCGGGCTGGTCGGCACCGAGGAGGTGACCGTCTCGCTGCGCCTGCCGCCGCCCGTCGAGACGCCCGTGCGCGTCGTGCGCGACGGCGCGCGGGTGGAGCTGCGCGACGACGATGCACTCGTCGCGGAGGGCGCGCCCGCTGAGCTGCTGCTGGACGTGCCCGATGCCATCTCGCCGGACGAGGCGGCCGCGGCGTCGCAGAAGGGCCGCGATCACTGGTGCTCTGCGCACCCCTTCCCCACGTGCTTCGCCTGCGGGCCCGACCGCGCGCCCGGCGACGGTCTGCGGATCTTCCCGGGCGAGCTGCGCGACGGGCTGTTCGCCGCCGATTGGACGCCCCACGAGTCGCTCGACGACGGGTCGGGTCACGTGCGGCCCGAGTGCCTGTGGGCGGCGCTCGACTGTCCGACCAGCGCGCCGGTCGCGAACTTCGCCACGGGGCCGCCGATGGTGTTGGCGCGGCTGACCGCTCGCGTCGGCTGCTCGGTGAACGTGGGCGAGCGGCACGCGATCGTCGCCTGGCCGCTCGCGGCAGACGGGCGCAAGCGCCACGCGGCGTGCGCGTTGTTCGACTCCGCCGGGGGGCTGCTGTGCGCCTCGGAAGCGCTCTGGATCGAGCTGCGCCAGGAGTAGGCTCCACGCATGGCGATCCACTACCGGACCTGTCCTTTCTGCGAAGCCACCTGTGGACTCGAGGTGGAGACCCAGGGAAGGGACGTGGTGTCGGTCCGCGGGGACGAGCAGGACGTGCTCAGCTACGGCTTCATCTGCCCCAAGGCCTTCGGGCTCAAGCAGCTGCACGAGGATCCCGATCGCCTGACCACGCCGCTGATCCGCCGCGACGGCGAGCTGGTCGAGGCGACCTGGGACGAGGCGTTCGACGAGATCGACCGGCGCCTCACGCCGCTCCTTGCCGAGCACGGGCGCAACGCGGTGGCCGTGTACATCGGCAACCCGAACGCGCACAACCTCTCCTCGCTCGCGTATGGGCCGGTCTGGCTGCGGGCTCTGGGCACGCAGAACATCTACTCGGCGTCAACGGTCGACCAGATGCCGAAGCAGGTCAGCGCCGGGCTGATGTTCGGCACGATGCTGTCGGTGCCGGTGCCCGACGTGGACCGCACCGACCACCTGCTGATCCTCGGCGCCAACCCGCTCGTATCGAACGGCAGCCTGCTCACGGCGCCGGACATGCGCGGGCGGCTGCGGCGGATCCGCGAGCGTGGCGGCAAGGTCGTGGTCGTCGACCCGCGCCGCACCCGTACCGCCGACGAAGCCGACGAGCACCACTTCATCAGACCCGGGACCGACGCCCTGCTGCTCGCCGCGATGGCGTGCACGCTGGTCGAGGAGGACCTGGTCGACCCCGGCCGCCTGCTGGAGCACACCAACGGGCTCGAGCAGGTCACGGCGCTGGTGCGCGACTTCACGCCCGAGCTCGTCGCCGACAGCTGCGCGATCGCCGCCGAGGAGATCCGGCGCATGGCGCGCGAGCTGGCCGCGGCGCCGCAGGCGGCGGTCTACGCCCGCATCGGAACCTGCACGCAGGAGTTCGGGACGCTGGCCAGCTGGCTGGTCGACGTCCTGAACGTGCTGACCGGCAACCTCGACCGCGAGGGCGGCGCGATGTTCCCGCTCGCCGCGGCGGGGCAGCGCAACGCGTCCGGCACGCCCGGCAGCGGCAAGGGCGCGCGCCTGGGGCGCTGGCACAGCCGCGTGCGCGGGCTGCCGGAAGCGTACGGCGAGCTCCCCGTGGCCTGCCTCGCCGAGGAGATCGAGACGCCGGGCGAGGGCCAGGTGCGCGCGCTCGTCACCGTGGCGGGCAACCCGGTTGTTTCCACGCCCAACGCCGAGCGGCTGGAGGGCGCGATCGAGGGCCTGGATTTCATGCTGGCCGTCGACATCTACGTGAACGAGACGACCCGCCACGCCGACGTGGTGCTGCCCGGGCCCGAGCCGCTCGAGAAGTCGCACTACGACCTTGCGCTCTACCAGCTCGCCGTGCGCAACGTGGCGAACTACTCGCCGCCCGTGTTCGAGAGGTCGGGCCCCGCCGAGTGGGAGGTGTTCCTGCGACTGGCCGGCGTGCTCGCGGGGCAGGGGCCGAACGCGGACGGCGCGGCGCTCGACGACCTGGTCATCTCCACGTTCGTCCAGCGTGAGGTCGGCGACCCGGGCTCGCGCGTCGCGGGCCGCGAGCCCGCCGAGCTGCTCGAGGCGCTGGAGCCGCGGCGCGGCCCCGAGCGGGTGCTGGACTTCATGCTGCGCGTGGGGCCGTACGGCGACGGCTTCGGAGCCGAGCCCGAGGGCCTCACGCTCGACGTACTGGAGCGCAGCCCGCACGGCGTGGATCTGGGCCCCCACCGCGAGCGCGTGCCCGAGGTGCTGCGCACGCCCTCCGGCATGATCGAGCTGGCGCCGGAGGCGATCCTGGCGGACGCCGACCGCCTGCACGGAGCGGTCGCGCGTGAACTGAACGGCGGGCTGGTGCTGATCGGCCGGCGCCAGCTGCGCTCGAACAACTCGTGGATGCACAACCTGCCGGCGCTCGTAAAGGGCAAGGACCGCTGCACGCTGCACGTGCATCCCGACGACGCGGAGCGGCTGGGTCTCGAGGACGGCGGCCGGGCGGTTGTCAGCTCGGCGGCGGGCCAGATCGAGGCGCCGGTCGAGCTGACCGACGGCATCATGCCCGGCGTCGTGTCGATCCCGCACGGCTGGGGGCACGGTGCGCCCGGCGTGAAGATGGGCGTGGCCAGCCGCCACGCCGGCGTGAACAGCAACGTGCTCGCCGATGAGTCGCAGGTGGACCCGCTCTCGGGCAACGCCGTGCTCAACGGCATTCCGGTCGAGGTGCGAGCGGCGGTGGCGGTCGCCGAGCGCGTGGCGGCGCCCGCCTAGATCGGAGAGAGCATGGAGCCGCCGCAGTTGCGGCAGGTCACGTTGGCGGTGTCCGACATGCGGGCGATCGTCGAGTGCGCGCCGCAGTTCGGACATTCGGAGCGCAGCTCGAACCGCCTCAGGCAGTAGACGCAGCGGTAGCGCCCGGCGAGATTCGTCCCGCGCAGCCATGCCTCCCCGCAGGACGGGCATTCCGGCCCCAGGTTGGTCTTCTCCTCGCTTGCCAAGGGCAAGGCGTACCGTACCCGGTCGTCCCGGTGTCACGCTCGGCTCAGCCCTTGCCGTGTGTTCCGCCCCGCCCTGCGCGACCGCGCAGCCAGGCCGCCGCCTTCATCGGGCGCTTGCCGGGTGGCTGCACCTCGATCAGCTCGAGCGCTCCCCGGGCCGCCCCGTACAGGAGCCGCCCGTCGCGCTCGACCAGCTCGCCGCGGTCGACGTCGTCGACTCCGGCGGCCAACGCCGCCCGGCGCACGCCCAGCCGCTCGTCGTCGAGCTGGACGTAGACGCCGATGTGGGGCGTCAGCGCGCGCACGCGGCGCTCCAGCTCGTCCGCCGCGCGGGCAGGGTCCAGCAGCCGGTCCTCCGGGTCGATCTTCTCGGCGTAGGTCGCGCCCTGATCGGGCTGGTCGCGGAAGGCCGGCTGAGCGTCGAGCGCCTCGACCAGCAGCTCGCCGCTGAGCGCGGCCAGCCGCGCCGCGAGGCTCCCATAGTCGTCATCCGGCGCGATCGGCTCGGCGCGCTGAAGGCAGATCGGCCCGGCGTCGAGCTCGGCCGTCGGCCGCATGATCGTGACCCCGGTCTCCTCGTCGCCCGCCTCGATGGCCCGCTCGAGCGGCGCGGCCCCGCGCCAGCGGGGCAGCAGCGAGGGATGCACGTTGATCAGCTCGTGTGCGGACAGAAGCGGCTCCTTCACGAGCGCTCCGAAGGCGCAGATCACGACCGCCTCCGGCTGGGCGGCGGCGATCGCCTCACGCGCTTGCTCGCTGTTCACGTCGTCGGGTTGGATCGTCTCGACGCGGAGCACAGCCGCGCGCTCGGCGACGGGCGGCGGCCGCACCTCGCGGCCGCGCCCACGCGGCCGGTCCGGACGCGTCACCACGAGCACGGGGCGGTGGGGCGTGGCGGCCAGGCGCTCGAGCACTTCGACGGCGAACTCGGACGTGCCCAGGTAGACGGTCCGCATGGCCGCGACCCTACGCTCAGCCGGCGATTACGACGTGAAGGGTGCGCGGGCCGTGCACTCCCTCGACACGGTTGAGCTCGATGTCCGAGGTGGCGGAGGGTCCGGAGATGAAGGTGAGCGGCCGGCCCTCGGCGACAGCGGCTTCGAGGCGCTCGACGGCTTCGGGAACGAGGTCGGCGATGCTGTCCTCGGACACGACGCAGAGGTGGTAGTCGGGCACGAGCGTGAGCGCCCGCCGGCCCTGGGCGAAGCCGCCGTCGAGCACGATCGTGCCGGTTTCCGCGATGGCGAGCGCGCAGCCCGTGAGGGCGCCGTCGAGGGTGTCGAGGTCGTTCGGCAAGAGGCCGGTGTCCGGGACGAGCTCGACCCCGTCCGGGCGCCACTGCGGCGGCAGGTCGGCGGGGACGGTGAGCCGGCGGGCGCCGCGGTGGCGGCAGAGCTCAGTCAGCGCCTGCCGCAGCTCTTGCGGGGCGGCCCGGCGCACCGTGGCGCGGTACTCCCCCGCACGCTCGGCAAAGAGATCGACGATCTCCGGGCGCGAGCGCTCGCTGCGCCGCCGATACTCGCGCGGCACCTCCACCGGCGCCGGCCGGTCCGCGAGCGCTTGACGGATGCGACCAAGCATGGCGCGCCGGGCGTCGCCATTTTGCGATGTTGCGCGAGGCGCCGCGGCCGCGTCAGGCGTCGCGGCCGCGCCCAGGTCGCGAGGCCCACGTTTGCCGCCTATTTCGCCGTCAACGGGCTTCTCGTCGCGCGCGCGGCCCTCGCCGCGCTCGCGGCGCCACCAGTCGCGGAAGGTCTCCGCGGGCGGTTCGGGGAGGTCGCGCGTTTCGGTCCAGCCCGAGAGCGGCCAGGGCAACCGCGGGATGCGCCCGCGACGTGCGAGCGGCCGCGAGCCGAGGCGCGCCGCGCGCTGCGCTCGCTCGAAGGAGCGCCGCGACGCAAAGGCGCGATACATCGCCCTCATCGCCGCCTTTTCGGGTTTCCAAGCCGGTTCGGTGTCCACGACCCGGCCGCGCAGGTGCACCAGCACCCGCGGGATGTCGATCTCCACCGGGCACACCTCGTAACACGCACCGCACAGGCTGGAGGCGTACGGCAGCGACCGGCCTTCGGACATGCCGTGCAGCTGCGGCGTCAGAATCGCCCCGATCGGCCCGGGATACACGGACTCGTATGCGTGGCCGCCCACTCGCGAGTACACCGGGCACACGTTCAGGCACGCCGAGCAGCGGATGCAGCGCAGCGCCTGCCGTCCGACCTGGTCGGCCAGGACGCCGGTGCGCCCGTTGTCGAGCAGCACGAGGTGGAACTCCTGCGGGCCGTCACCGGGACGCACGCCGGTCCAGAACGACGTGTAGGGGTTCATCCGCTCCCCGGTGGACGAGCGCGGCAGCAGCTGCAGGAAGACCTCCATGTCCTGCCACGACCGCACCAGCTTCTCCACCCCCATCACCGTCACCAGCACCTCGGGCAGGGTCGTGCACATGCGCCCGTTGCCCTCCGACTCGAACACGCACACCGTGCCGGTCTCGGCCACCGCGAAGTTCGCGCCCGACACCCCCATGCGCGCGGACAGGAACTTGCGCCGCAGGTGCACCCGTGCGGCCTCGGCGAGCGCCTCGGGCTCGTCGCTCAGGTCGGGCAGGTCCAGCGAGCGCGCGAACAGGTCGCGGATCTCCGCGCGGTTCTTGTGGATCGCCGGCACCAGGATGTGGGACTGGACGTCGTCGCCCAGCTGGATGATCAGCTCCGCCAGATCGGTCTCGACCGCCTGCACCCCCGCGGCCGCCAGCGCCTCGTTCAGCTTGATCTCGTCCGTGGCGATCGATTTGACCTTGACCACCTCGTCGACTCCGTGCGCACGAGCAACACCGGCCACGATCGAGCAGGCTTCATCGGCCTCGTTCGCCCAATGCACCTGCCCGCCGGCAGCCGAAACCCGCTCCTCGAGCAGCTCGAGCTGCGCGTCGAGATCAACGAGCGACCGGTCCTTCAGCGCCCGGCCCGCAGAGCGCAGCTCCTGCCAGTCCGGTAGCTCGCCCACTACTGACGCACGCTTGGCCCGAATCGTCCCCGTGGCCTTGGCCAGGTTGCGCCGCAGCTGCGAATCGCGCAGCGCCACCGAGGCGGCATCAGGGAAGCTCACGACGCCAGCACCTCCGCCAGGTGCAGCGTTCGCACGCCCGTCCGCTGCCGCGACAGCGCGCCCCCGATCTGCATCAGGCACGAGTTGTCGGCCGCGCACACCACCTCCGCGCCCGTGTCGAGCACCGCGCGCACCTTGTCGGCCACCATCGCCGACGACACCTCCGCGTTCTTGACCGCGAACGTCCCGCCGAACCCGCAGCACTCGTCGGCCTGCGGCAGCTGCACCAGCTCGATCCCGCGCACGGCCTCGAGCAGGCGCAGCGGCCGGTCGCCCACCCCCAGCTCGCGCAGCGAATGACAGGTCGGGTGGAACGTCACGCGATGCGGAAAGTACGCGCCCACGTCCTCCACCCCCAGCCGGTCCACGATCAGCTCCGACAGCTCGTAGACCGGCGGGGTGGGTGGGTCGGCATCGGTGCCGAGCTGGTGGCGCAGCATCCCCGCACACGACGCCGACGGACACACCACCGCCTCGGCGCCCTCGAACACGCGCGCGAACCGCCGGACCAGGGCCGTCGCCTCGCGGGCGTAGCCGGAGTTCATATGCATCTGGCCGCAGCACGTCTGCTCCAGCGGGAAGTCCACCTCACACCCGAGCCGCTCCAGCAGGCGCACGACGGCGCGCCCGGTCTGCGGGAAGAGCGTGTCGTTGAAGCAGGTGACGAAAAGGGATACGCGCACGCTCGATTACCTCTTTCGGTTTCCCCGTTCGCGCGAACGGGGAAACCGCCAGCCAAGGGCAGCGACGAGGGGAGACAGGTGTGTACACGCAGGATTTCGATCCGGTTTCGAGCTCACTTGGGCTGAGCTCGATCTTCGCGGTCCTGCCGATTCTGGCGCTATTCGTGCTGCTGGGCGGCTTCCGCTTGGCTGCGCAGTGGGCGGCTCTGATCGCGCTCGGCATGGCCATGCTCGTCGCAATGATCGTCTATGGCATGCCGGTCGACCAGACGGCGCTGTCGGCGACCGAGGGAGCGACCTTCGGCCTCTTCCCGATCATGTGGATCGTCGTAGCGGCCATCTGGATCTACAACATGACGGTCGAGACCGGGCACTTCGCCGTGCTGCGCAGATCATTCGGCGCCATCTCGAACGACCAGCGCGTGCAGGCCGTGATCGTCGCGTTCAGCTTCGGCGCGCTGCTCGAGGCGCTGGCGGGCTTCGGCACGCCGGTTGCGATCACGTCGGTGATGCTGATCGCGCTCGGCTTCAAGCCGATCAAGGCCGCCTCCGTGGCGCTCGTGGCCAACACCGCCCCGGTGGCCTTTGGCGCGATCGCGATCCCGATCGTCACGCTCTCCGAGATCACCGGGCTCCCCAAGGAGGACCTCGGCGCCATGGTCGGTCGGCAGACCCCCTTCCTGGCGCTGCTCGTGCCGGTGATCCTGATCTGGATGGTGGACGGCTCCCGCGGCATCCGCCAGGCGTGGCCGGCCGCGGTGGTCGGCGGATTCACCTTTGCGCTGGCCCAGTTCGCCTGCTCCAACTACATCTCCGTCGAGCTGACGGACATCGCCGCCTCGCTCGTGTCGACCGGCTCGATCGTGCTGCTGCTGCGCGTGTGGCAGCCCGGTGAGCCGCTGATCGGCGACGAGGCCACGGGCGGCTTCAGCCGTCCCGCGGTTGCCGGCTCGTCCACGCACAGCCCGGACATGGAGGGCGAGGTGCGCCGCCGCGACGACAGCGTGAAGGACCCTCCGGGCGACGTCCTGCGCGCCTACTCGCCCTACCTGGTGATCATCGCCGTCTTCTCGATCGCGCAGATCCCGGCGGTCAAGGACGCCCTGGCCGAGAAGCCGTGGACGACCACGGTGCAGTGGCCGGGCCTCGACGTCGTGAACCCCGACGGCGAAGCGCTCAGCTCGCTCACCTACAACATCAACTGGCTGCCCGCGGCCGGGACGCTGCTGCTGATCTGCGGCCTGATCACGATGGTCATCCTGCGCGTCACGCCTGGTCGGGCCTTCAAGGTGTTCGGCGGATCGATCGACCAGCTCAAGTGGGCGATCCTCACGGTGGCGTCCGTGCTGGCGCTGGCGTACGTGATGAACCAGTCCGGCCAGACGATCACGCTCGGCCTGTGGGCAGCCGGCGCGGGCGACTTCTTTGCCTTCCTGTCGGCGCTGATCGGCTGGCTGGGCGTGGCGGTCACGGGCTCCGACACGTCGTCGAATGCCCTGTTCGGGGCGCTTCAGGTGACCGCGGCGAAGGACGCCGGCATGTCCCCCACCCTGCTCGCCGCCGCGAACAGCTCGGGCGGTGTGCTCGGCAAGATGATCTCGCCGCAGAACCTGGCGATCGGCGCCGCCGCGGTCGGCATGGCGGGGCAGGAGGGCGACCTGTTCCGTAAGGTGCTCGGATGGAGCATTGCGCTGGTGCTGGTGATGTGCGCGCTGGTCTATCTGCAATCGACGGCGGTGCTGGATTGGATGGTCGTTAAGTGAACGCCGCCCCAGCCGCCGACCTCGGCCCGCTCGTCGCGGACCTCAGGGAGGCGGTGGGCGCCGAGCACGTCATAACCCACGACCACCAGCTGCGCACCTACGAGTCGGACGGGCTGCTCCAGTACGCGGTCACCCCGGGCGCCGTGGTGCTACCAGGCTCGAGCGAGGAGGTGCGAGCCGTGGTGCGCGCCTGCCACCGCGCCGGCGTCCCGTGGGTCGCCCGCGGCGCCGGCTCCGGGCTCTCGGGCGGGGCGACTCCGGTGGCCGACGGCATCCTGATCTCGCTGAGCCGGATGCGGCGCATCGTCGAGGTCGACCTGCCCAACCAGCGTGTGGTCGTGGAACCGGGCGTGACCAACATCGCCGTCTCCCAGGCGGTCGCCCCCGATCACTTCTATCCGCCCGACCCGTCCTCGCAGATCGTGTGCACGATCGGCGGCAACGTGGCCGAGAACTCGGGTGGCGCGCACTGCTTCAAGTACGGCTTCACGGCCAACTATGTGACGGGCCTGGAGCTGGTGCTGCCGGACGGCGAGCTCGTCCGGCTCGGCGGCAAGGAGCTCGATCACCCGGGGCCAGACCTGCTGGGCGCCTTTGTCGGCTCGGAGGGGACGCTCGGCGTGGCCACCAAGATCTGGCTGCGGATCGTGCCCAAGCCCGAGGCGGTGCGCACGCTGGTCGCGTTCTTCGGCTCGCCGATCCAGGCGGGCGAGGTGGTATCGGAGATCGTCTCGGGCGGCATCGTGCCGGGGGCGATCGAGATGATGGACAACCTCTCGATCAGGGCCGCCGAGGGCTACACGGGCGCCGGCTACCCCACCGACGCGGGCGCCGCGCTCGTCGTGGAGCTGGACGGCTCCGACGCGGAGTGCGAGACGCGCTTCGAGGAGGTATTGGCGATCTGCGAGCGCGCCGGCGCCGACTCGATCCGCGTGGCCCAGGATGAGGAGGAGCGCGAGCTGATCTGGCGCGCGCGCAAGGCTGCCTTCGCCGCGATGGGCCGGATCGCCCCCAACTACTACGTTCAGGACAGCGTCATTCCGCGCACGCAGCTCGCCGAGGTGCTCGGCAGGATCGAGGAGCTCGGCCGCGAGTACGACCTCAAGGTGGCGAACGTGTTCCACGCCGGCGACGGCAACCTGCACCCGCTCGTCTGCTACGACGGGTCGGTGCCGGGCGAGGCGGAGCGAGCCGAGGAGTGCGCGGGCCTGATCGTGAAGGCGTGCGTGGACGCCGGCGGCTCGATCACGGGCGAGCACGGAGTGGGCGTGGACAAGAAGCGCTACATGCCCCAGATGTTCAGCGATGCCGATCTCGGGGCGTTCCAGCGGCTGCGCTGCGCCTTTGACCCCGACCAGCGCGCCAACCCCGGCAAGGTGATGCCGACACCGCGCCTCTGCGGTGAGGTGCCGGGCCCCTACAGGCAACACCCGCTCGAGCAGGCCGGGGTGGCGGAGCGCTTCTGATGGCCACCGCCGAGGCCAGGCGCAGCGCACCCG
>JACCSF010000243.1 GCA_013813135.1 Thermoleophilaceae bacterium
CGCGCAGGCCGCGGTCGAGCAGCTCGGGGGCGTCGCGGGCCAGGTAGCGGCCCGACCCAGGCTCGACGACCTGGTAGCCCGCGATCCAGACCTCGCCGCCGTCGTCGGGGTACCAGTAGCGCTCGTCGTACTCGACATCGACCTGCACCGGACAGAGCCTAGGATCCCCGGCGTGCGGAGTGTGGCGACCATCGGCGTTTACGGGTTCACCGCGAACGCCTTCCTCGATCGCCTGCGGGCGGCGGGCGTGGGCGTGCTGGCGGACGTGCGCCAGCGCCGCGGGGTGCGCGGCAGCGAGTACGCGTGGGCGAACTCGGTCCGCCTGCAGGCCGCGCTGGCCGAGGCCGGAATCGAGTACCGCCACCACAAGGAGCTGGCGCCCACGACCGAGCTGCGCCGGCTCCAGTACCGCGAGGACGACCGTCGGGGCGTGGGCAAGCGCTCGCGCACGCAGCTGGCGCCCGAGTACCGCGATCGCTACATCGCCGAGATCCTCGATCCGGCGAACCTCGATCCGTTCGTGGCCGCCCTACCCGCCGACCGGACGGCAGCGCTGCTGTGCGTGGAGCGCGACCCGGAGGCCTGCCACCGCTCGCTTATCGCCGAGCGGCTGGCGAGCGAGTATGGGGTGACGGTGACCCACCTGCGTCCCCGCGGGTAGTGACCCGACCTGGGTTACGACCCGTCTGGATCGAGCGCGAGCTCGCGAGCGACCGAGACCCCGCGCGTGCGATCGATTCGGCGACGTGGGTCGCCTCGCGCGCTATCAGTCCCAGGTGCGCCGGTCGCGGCAGGTAGCCGATGAAGCGCAGCCCCGGGGCCGCCTCGTCGCCGTTGGGCGGCATCGGCACACCGCGCTCGTCGAGCACGTCGAGATGCCCGACCACCGGCTCGAGTGCGCAGCGGTAGCCGGTCGCCGCGATCACGGCCTCCGGCTCGATGCGGGAGCCGTCGGCGAGCGCCACGCCGCCGTCGTCGAGCGACTCGACGCTGCCGACGATCTCGATGCGCCGGTCCTTGATCGCCCCGATGACCTCCTTGTCGACGATCGCGGGCGCCACGCCCAGCCGCATCAGCCGGCTGAAAACGCCCTCCTCGGGTGCGGGGAGGCCGTACTCGGTCAGGTCGCCGACCTCGAGGCGCCGGAGCAGCGGCATGACGCGGTCCGCCCGGCGCGGCCCGAGCTTGAGCAGGATCCTCGCGAACAGCGGGCCGAGCGGGGCTCGTATGAGGATGTTCGGAGGCGTGCGCACCGCCAACCGCACGCGCCCGGCGCCGCCCTCGATCAGGTCGTAGGCGATCTCCATGCCCGAGCACCCCGGCTCGCGTGTTCGACCGCCGCTTCCGGCCGCCGGAGTCGAGCCGCCACCGTTGGGAGCGCCTCTGGACCGCGAATCGCCGCGGCGCACCGCTGCCGCCGATCTCGGTGTTCCGGCTGGGCGACGAGCACTTCGTCGACGACGGGCATCACCGCGTCTCGGTGGCGAACGCCCTTGGCATGGTGGCGATCGACGCCGAGGTGACGGAGCTGGCTACTTGATCGAGTCGTAGACCTTGAACATCGGCAGGTACATCGAGATCACGATGAACCCGACGATGCCGCCGACGACAACGATCATCACGGGCTCGAGGATCGAGGTGAGCGCCTTGACGGCGGCGTCGACCTGCTCCTCGTAGAAGTCGGCGACCTTGCTCATCATCCCCTCGAGGGCTCCGGTCTCCTCGCCCACGCCGATCATCTGCGTGACCATGACCGGGAAGGCCTCGGGCACCTGGGTCATCGGCTGGGTCAGCGAGCCGCCCTTCTTGACCGACTCGCGCACGTCCTCCATTGCCATCTCGATGACCTTGTTGCCGGACGTCTTGCCCGTGATTTCGATCGCCTCCAGCATCGGGACGCCGGCCGCGATCAGCCCGGAGAAGGTGCGCGAGAATCGCGCCAGCGCCACCTTCTGGACGATGCCGCCGATCTTCATCGGCGCCTTCAGCTTCAGCCTGTCCCACTGGATGCGCCCGCGTGGGCTGCCCTTCCAGTACCGGAACAGCCACACCACGGCGAAGATCGCCGCGAACATGACGTACCAGCGCTGCGTGAACATGTGCGACAGCCACACCGTGAACTTGGTGATGGCGGGCAGCTCGCCGCCGAAGTCCTTGAAGATCTTCTCGAACACCGGCACGAGGAACGTCACCAGCGCGAACAGCACAACGAAGGCGAAGCCGCCGATCAGGGACGGGTAGATCATCGCGGCCTTGATCTGGCGGCGCAGGGCCGCGTCCTTCTCCAGCTGCTCGGCCACGCGCACGAGCGTGTGGTCCAAGATGCCGCCCGTCTCGCCGGCCTGCACCATCGCCACGTAGAGCTCGTTGAAGGCCTCGGGGTGGCGCTCCAGCGCGTCGGACAGGGAGACGCCCGCCTCCACGTCCTTGCGCACCTCGATCCAGACCTCGCGCAGCTTCTCCGACTCGGTCTGCTCCTCGATCACATACAGCGCGCGCAGGAGCGACATGCCCGACTGGACCATCGTCGAGAGCTGGCGGGTGGCGATGACCAGGTCGTCGGCCTTGACCTTCCTGAAGCGCGCGAGCACGTCGGCCGCGTTGGCCGGCGTGTGCTCCTCGATGTCGACGACGATCAGTCCGCGCGAGCGCAGCTGCGACACGACGGACTGCTTGTCGGATGCCTCGATCTCGCCCTTGCTGGGCGCGCCGCCGAGGTCGAGTGCCTTGAACGCGTAGGTGGCCATGATCCTAGGCCACCCGGACCGTGCCCATCAGGCGACGCAGCTCCTCGGGCGTGCTGGAGCGCGCCTCCGCGAGCTCGCGCGTGATCTTCTGCTCGCGCACGAGCTGGGCCAGGGCCGAGTCCATCGTCTGCATCCCGAACTGGCTGCCGGTCTGGAGCGTTGAGTAGATCTGGTGCGTCTTGCCCTCGCGGATCAGGTTGCGCACGGCGGGGGTGGGCACGAGCACCTCCACGGCCACGGTGCGGCCCTCGCCGTCCGCCTTGGGCAGCAGCTGCTGGGTCACGATGCCCTGAAGTGACACCGACAGCTGCACGCGCACCTGCTGCTGCTGGTCGGGCGGGAACACGTCCACGATGCGGTCCACGGTCTGGGCCGTGTCCTGGGTGTGGAGCGTCGCGAAGACCAGGTGGCCGGTCTCGGCCGCGGTCAGGGCGGTCGAGATCGTCTCCAGGTCGCGCATCTCGCCGACCAGGATCACGTCGGGGTCCTGGCGCAGCGCCGCCTTGAGGCCGAGCGCGAAGGTCTGCGCGTCGGCGCCCAGCTCGCGCTGGTTGACGATGCACTTCTTGTGCTTGTGCAGGAACTCGATCGGGTCCTCGATCGTGAGGATGTGCTCCTGGCGCTCCTCGTTGATCATGTCGAGCATCGCCGCGAGCGTCGTCGACTTGCCGGAGCCGGTCGGGCCGGTCACGAGGACGAAGCCGCGCGGCTTCTTCGCGAACTCCTGCAGCACCGGCGGCAGGGCGAGATCGCGCAGCCTCGGCATCTCGCTGGGGATCAGGCGGAACGCCGCCGACAGCGAAGCTCGCTGGAAGTAGGCGTTCACGCGGAACCGTGCCTTGCCGGGGATCGAGTAAGCGAAGTCGATCTGCCAGTCGGTCTCCAGCCGCTGCCGCTGATCGTTGGTGAGGATCGAGTAGATGACCTCACGCGTCATCTGCGGCGTCAGGATCGGATAGTCCAGCGCGTGCAACTTCCCGTGCTGGCGGATCATCGGTTGTGACCCTGCGGTCAGGTGGAGGTCGGAGGCATGGCGCTCCATCACCTGCATCAGGACGTCTGCGAAGTCGAACTCCATCGTCACTCCTTATCGGCCGGAAGAGGCGATCACGCGACCCTCGCAACCTCGGCGATGGACGTGATGCCCTTCTTGACCTCCTCGAACCCGTCTGCACGCAGCGCCGGCCCGCCTGGCTCCTCGCTCATCGCGCGTCCGAGACCGCTTGCGTGAGAGTGTCCGCGTCGACGTAGCCCTCGATCAGCTGGGCCCTGCCCGAGCGATCGATGATCACTAGCGAGGGTGTCTGGGAGACGCCCAGGTCCTCCACCAGCTTGCCGTAGCGCTCGACCGCGTCGACGTGGTCGGTCAGCACGAGCGCCTTGGTGCGGCGGTCCACGTTGCGCATGACCGAGGCCATGGCGCGGTCGTCGAGGCCGCGGGGATTGCGGAACAGGATCACGACCTTCTTGTGGTCACGCACCGCCCGAGCCGCCCTTCCCGGGTTGGGGCTCGTCAGGACCGCCAGCGAGACGTTCTGCTCGCCGGTGACGCCGTTGATGCCGCCCACGAGACCCGTCGCAATCTGCCCCAGCCCGCCGCTGGGCGCGCCGGCGCGCACGTGCGTGGGCGCCTCGATCTGCTGAGGCTCGTTCACGTCGCTGAGGCGCACGTCGAAGCTCAGCCGCCCGCCGCCCGCGAGGACGAGATCGGCGGACAGCCGGCGCAGGATGTGATCGTCCGAGCCGACCCAGACGTCGAGGTCGGCCCGCTTGACGCCAAGACGAGCCGTCACCTGATCCGGCAGCTCGGCGCTGTTTTGCCGCGCGGCCTGTGCGAGGTCGTTGACCACTGCCTTCGGATCGACGCGAGCGGAGACGTGCTCGGCCTCGACGCCCGCGATCGTGTCGGTGCCCTCTGACTTGACGTCGCGCACCCAGTTCGCCGGGTGCAGGTCGAAAGGAAGCGTCTGCCCGGCGGCTCCGCCGCCGGCGACGCTCGCCACCAGCGGGTTCCAGACCACCGCCGGCACGCGCCAGCCGGTGTCGCCGCGGACGAAGTAGGCCTTGTCGCCGAGCGAGACGAGGCCGCCGGAGACCGCCTGCCTGCCTGTCGAGACGCGCACGTTGACGTCGAATTCGGGGATCCCCTTGGAGGCGCCGGTCTGGAAGGCACCCGACACGTTGAACTTCGCCGCCGCCGGCGCGGACGGGCCGCGGAATGCGAGCTTGGCCGCGAAGCGGGCGCTGTCGAGCTCGCCGAGGTCGAAGGCGGACTTGAGGGTCTGCTCGGGCCCGGCCGCCGCGGCGGACTGATCGGGCGCCGGGGCCGGCTGCGTCTGCAGTGCCGCCGGAGCCGCGTCGCCATCCGAGGCCGTCCGCGCGTTCTGCACGGCAAGGACCGTGGCGCCGAGCAAGAAGACTCCGAGCACGGCGAGCAGGAAGGGGCGGGAGATCGCCATTGCGACGGATATCGGCAGGCGTCCGGGCCGGGTTTAGCGCCGGTTGTGTTCTTAGAGCCGGCGGAGCGCCCGGCGCATCGCGTCGAGCGGCGCCGAGCGGCCCGTCCAGCGCTCGAAGCTGCGGGCGCCCTGGCGCAGCAGCATCTCGAGGCCGTCGACCACGCGGGCACCGCGTCGCTCGCCCCAGCGACAGAGCGCAGTGGGCTCGGCGCCGTACACCACGTCGGCTACCAGCTCGGGCTCGACTCGGTCCAGCCCGACCTTGGCCGGCAGGTCCTCCCCGTGCATGCCGAGGCTGGTCACGTTCACGAGCACGCTCGCGGGCTCGGGACTCGCTACGTGCCGCACGCCGAACTCGGCGGCCAGCTCCGCCGCGCGCTCTGGGGTGCGGTTCCACACCGCCACCTCGGCGCCGGCCTCACGCAGCGCCCACACCGCGGCGCGCCCCGTCCCGCCCGCTCCCAGCACGAGCGCGCGGACGCCCCGAAGATCCACGCCGAGCGCGTCGACGAGGCCCCCCGCGTCCGTATTGTCGCCGAGGATGCGCCCGGCCTCGAAGCTCAGCGTGTTCACGGCGCCGATGGCGGCGGCGGCCTCGGTGAGCTCGCCGGCGAGATCGCGGGCGGCGACCTTGTGGGGAATGGTCACGTTGGCCCCCAGGTAGCCGGAGCCGGGCAGGGCCGACACGATCTCGTCGAAGCGGTCGGGTGCGACCGGCAGCCGCACGTAGCGCCAGTCGAGCCCGAGCTCGTCGAAGGCCGCGTTCATCATTGGCGGCGAGCGGCTGTGGCCGACCGGGAAGCCGAGCACGCCCGCGAGCGCGCTCAACACTTGGTCGGCGACTTGCCGCCGCGCTTCTCGCGTGCGCGGTTGTAGGCGTCCGCGTAGCGCTGGAACTCGGCGTCTGTGGAGGCGAAGCGGTGCCTGCCCTCGCCGCACACGGCCGCGACGTAGAACAGGTAGTCGCTCTTGGCGGGATGGGCGGCAGCCTCGATCGACGCCAGTCCGGGGCTGCCGACCGGCCCCGGCGGAAGGCCTGGATGCACGCGGGTGTTGTACGGGCTCGGGTTCTGAAGCTCAGACACCCTGAGCGCCTTAGTCCAGTTCCCGGCGACGAAACGGACGGTGGCATCGATGTCCAGGCGGATGTCATTCCTGAGGCGGTTGTAGATCACCGAGGCGATGATCGGCCGCTCCTTGGCCACCGCCGCCTCGCGCTCGACCAGCGAGGCGATGATCAGCACGTCGTACGGGGTGAGGTTCCTGCGCCTGGCGTAGCGCAGGTCGACCTTGTCGAAGTTGCGCTTGAAGGCGGTCAGCTGCTCGGCGACCAGCCTGCGCACCGGCTGGCCCTTCTTGAGCTCGTAGGTGGCCGGAAACAGGAAGCCCTCCAGGCTCTTGGCGCCGTTCGCGCGGTAGGCGCGCGGATTGAGGGCGGGATTGCGGCGAGTGGCCTTGATGTAGTTGCCGCGCAGGCGCTTGACGAGCGGCGCCACCTCGCGGCGCGAGCGGCCCTCGGGAATCGTGACCCTGATGACGTTCGGCGGCAGGCCCTGCTCGAGCTGGTCCAGCACGGCCACGAAGCTCATGTCGCGCGCCAGGACGTAGCGTCCCGGCTTGAGCTCGCCGCTGCGGCCGGCCAAGCGGGCGCGCAGCTGGAAGAAGGACGAGCTGGAGACGACCCCCTCGCGCTGGAGCAGGTCGGCGATTTCGCCGAGGCTCGCGCCCTGGGGGATCACCACGCGCACCTGGCCATCGCCATCGCCCGTGAAGGGCTGGAAGAGAGAGACGGCGAACCAGCCCACGCCCAACAGGACGAGCAGGACGACGGCCAGCGCCACGAAGCGGCCCCAGCGCGGTCGAACGGAGCCCGCGCGCGTGCGTCGCCGCCCGGCGAACGCGCGGACGCCGCCGGGCCCGGGCCCGCCGTCACCGTCCAGCAGGCCCGGCT
>JACCSF010000245.1 GCA_013813135.1 Thermoleophilaceae bacterium
CCGTCGAGCTGGCCGAGCGCCGCAGCGCAGACCTCGAGCGCGGCTTCACTGCCCACGGCCCGCACCGCGACGAGCTCGGCCTGCAGCTCGATGGGGCGTCGCTGCGGGCGTATGGCTCGCAGGGTCAGCAGCGCACCGCGCTGCTCGCGCTCCTGTTTGCGGAGCGGGAGCTGCTCGCGACCCGCCGCGGGCGCCCGCCACTGATGCTGCTCGACGACGTCATGTCCGAGCTCGACTCCGAGCGGCGCGGGCTGCTCGCCGAGCTGCTGCGCTCCGGCGGCCAGGCGATCGTCACCGCGACGGAGGCGGAGCACGTGCCGGGAGTGGACGACGGCGAGCTGATCCGGGTCGCAGGTGGAGCCGTGCTCGGGCCGGTGGCGGCATGAGCCGGGCCACGGGCCCGGGGCCTACCACGACAGGCGCGCCTCGGCGATGAGCAGGCGCCTCGCCCCGCGCCCACTTGCCGCTGCGCTCGCAGCGGCCGTTGGCGACGCACGCCCCGCCGGCCTGCTCGCCGCGGTTCAGTCCGCTTGGCCCCCGGTCGCGGGACCGGCCCTGGCAGCTGCCGCGGGACCGGCTTCGGAGCAGTCCGGGATCGTCACCGTCGCGTGTGAATCGGGAGCCTGGGCACAAGAGCTCCAGCTGCTCGCCCCAGACCTCACCGCCCGTCTCAACGCGCATTTCGAAGGGGTCGGCGAGGCGGGTCGGGTGGAACGCCTGCGCTTTGTCGTTGGTTCGGGGCCGAACCGTGCCTGAGACCGTCGCCCAGGCGCTGACAGCGTAGTCACTCAGAAGTCGCTGTTTTGTCACGATTAGCGGGGATTTTGTAGCTCTCCGAGCTGTCCGATCAAGGGGGTAGCCTGCTACTATTGGGAGCGGTCTTATGTAGCGCCCCGGTCCGTGCGCGAGGAGCCGCGGAGTCGGGGTTTTTCGCGGTGTGCGGGGGTTTCTCGCAAGTGGCCGTGCGACGACGGAAGGGACGGCTTGGCAGACAAGGCTGAGAAGGGCGGGAACGCCCCGAAGAAGAGCGGCAAGAAGCAGCAGAACGGGAGCTACGACGCGCAGAACATCACCGTCCTGGAGGGTCTTGAGGCCGTTCGCAAGCGTCCGGGCATGTACATCGGCTCGACGGGAGCTCGCGGCCTCCATCACCTGATCTACGAGGTCGTGGACAACGCTGTCGATGAGGCGCTCGCCGGTGAGGCCGACCAGGTCGAGATCGTGATCCACCCGGACAACTCGGTCCTGGTGACCGACAACGGGCGCGGCATCCCGGTCGACACGATGGAGAAGGAGCAGCGGCCCGCCGCCGAGGTCGTGCTGACGGTGCTGCACGCCGGCGGCAAGTTCGGCGAGGGTGGCGGATACAAGGTGTCAGGCGGACTCCACGGGGTCGGTGTGTCCGTGGTGAACGCCCTGTCGGAGTGGCTGCACCTGACGGTGTGGCGCGGTGGATACGAGTACACGCAGTCGTACGAGCGCGGCACCCCCACCACCGAGCTGACGCAGGGCGCCAAGACCGACCGGCGCGGCACCAGCATCACCTTCCTGCCCGACCTCGAGATCTTCGAGACGATCGAGTACGACCGTACGGTGCTCGAGCAGCGCTTCCGGGAGATGGCCTTTTTGACGAAGGGTCTCAAGATCGACTTCACGGACGAGCGCGGCGAGCGCTTCAAGACGAGCTTCAAGTACGACGGCGGCATCGTCGACTTCGTCAAGTACCTGCACAGTCAGGGCACTCGCGAGCCGCTCCACCCGACCGTCGTCTACATCGAGGACTCGAAGGAGATCGGCGAGGTCGAGGTCGCGCTCCAATGGAACAACTCCTACCAGGAGGCGCTCCTCTCGTTCGCCAACAACATCAACACGCACGAGGGCGGCACGCACCTGTCCGGGTTCCGCTCGGCGCTCACCGGCACGATCAACAGGTACGCGCGCCAGGCCGGGGAGCTCAAGGAGAAGGATCCCAACCTCCAAGGGGAGGACGTGCGCGAGGGTCTCACCGCGATCATCTCGGTGAAGATCCGCGAGCCCCAGTTCGAGGGCCAGACCAAGACCAAGCTCGGCAACCCGCCGGTCGAGGGCTTTGTACAGGCGGCCGTCAACAAGGGCCTGGCGGAATTCCTCGAGGAGAATCCGGGCGAGGCGCGCGTGATGATCCGCAAGGCTGTCGACGCCGCCCGAGCCCGTGACGCCGCGCGCAAGGCACGCGACCTGACGCGGCGCAAGTCGGCGCTGGAGAACTCCACGCTGCCGGGCAAGCTCGCCGACTGCTCGGTGCGCGATCCGGCGCTGGCCGAGATATTCATCGTGGAGGGCGACTCCGCCGGCGGCTCCGCCAAGCAGGGGCGCGACCGCAACACCCAGGCGATCCTGCCCCTGCGCGGGAAGATCATCAACGTCGAGAAGAACCGCATCGACAAGGTGCTCTCCAACAAGGAGATCCAGGCGCTGATCACCGCCATCGGCACCGGCATCCGCGAGGAGTTCGACATCGAGAAGGCTCGCTACCACAAGGTGATCGTGATGACCGACGCCGACGTGGACGGTGCTCACATCCGCACGCTGGTGCTGACCTTCCTCTACCGCGAGATGGCCGACCTGATCGACGCGGGCTATGTGTACATCGCCAAGCCACCGCTCTACAAGATCAAGTCGGGCAAGCAGGACGTCTACATCGAGAAGGAGTCGGAGCTCGAGGAGGTCCTCCTGCGCGACAAGCTCGAGAAGATGGAGGTCACGGATCGCGAGGGCAAGGCGTTCAGCCTGACCCACGCCCGCTGGCAGAAGTACGGACGCCTGCTCAAGCAGTACGAGGGCTGGGCCGCGGCGCTGCGCGCCGAGTGGGGCCACGACCCGATCCAGTTCCTGGAGGAGTCCACGCTGCTCGACGAGGGCGCGACCGACCCGGAGGCTGTGATCGCCCTGCTCAAGGGCGACGATCCCGAGGGCGAGCCCTATGAGACGTCGCTCATAGGCGATGACGCGCAGGAGGTCGTCGCGATGGTGATCGAGCGCAAGACCGGCACTGCCAAGACCTACAGGCTCGCCCGGGCGCTGTTCTCGACGCCCGAGTACACCGGCTTCGTGAAGATCCACAAGGAGCTCGACGCGCTCGCCGGCTTCCCGCCGTTCCACGTCGTGCTCGGCAAGAAGGACGGCGACGCCTTGTCCTTCGAGGAGCTGCGCACGAAGCTGATCGAGATCTGCCGCGACGGTGTGCCGCTCCAGCGCTTCAAGGGCCTCGGAGAGATGAACGCCGACCAGCTCTTCGAGACCACCATGGACCCGGAGACCCGCACGCTCCAGCTCGTTACGGTCGACGACGCGAGCGCCGCGGACCAGGTCTTCTCGATGCTCATGGGCGACGCCGTCGAGCCGCGCCGGGAGTTCATCGAGGCACACGCACGTGAGGTCACCAACCTGGATGTGTAGCCATGTCGATTGATCAGCTGACCGGAGGAAACATCGAGCCGCGCGGGCTCGAGGCGGAGATGCGCTCCTCCTACCTCGATTACGCGATGAGCGTGATCGTGGGGCGCGCGCTACCCGACGTGCGCGACGGACTCAAGCCGGTGCACCGGCGGGTGCTCTACTCGATGTACGAGTCGGGCCTCCAGCCGAATCGCCCGCACCGCAAGTGCGCGAACGTGGTCGGCGGCGTGATGGGGAACTACCACCCGCACGGCGACTCCGCGATCTACGACACGCTCGTTCGCATGGGCCAGAACTTCGCCATGCGTTACCCGCTGATCGATCCGCAGGGCAACTTCGGGTCGATCGACAACGACTCGCCGGCGGCGATGCGCTACACCGAGGCCCGCCTCTCGCGGCTCGCCACGGAGATGCTCCGCGACATCGACGCGGACACCGTCGAGTTCCGGCCCAACTACGACGAGTCGCGGCAGGAGCCGCTCGTCCTGCCGGCGCGCTTCCCGAACCTGCTGGTCAACGGCTCATCCGGCATCGCGGTCGGCATGGCCACCAACATCCCTCCGCACAACCTGCGCGAGGCGATCGACGCCGTGGTGGCCTACGTCGACAACCCGGCGATCGACGTGAAGGGCCTGATGCGCCACATCAAGGGCCCGGACTTCCCGACGGCCGGCATCATCGTCGGGCACGGCGGCATCCGCGACGCGTACGAGACCGGCCGCGGCCGCGTCGTCGTCAGGGGCCGGGCGCACATCGAGCCGCTGCGTCAGGGCAAGGAGGCGATCATCGTCACCGAGATGCCCTACCAGGTCTACAAGGGCGACGGCCGCGGGGACGGCAGCGGCTTGATGCAGAAGATCGTGGAGCAGGTGCAGAACGGCCGGCTCAAGGAGATCTCCGACCTCCGTGACGAGTCAGACAAGAGCGGCATCCGGCTCGTGATCGAGCTGAAGCGCGACGCGATCCCGAAGGTAGTCCTCAACAAGCTCTACAAGCACACCCAGCTGCAGACGACCTTCGGCGTGAACATGGTCGCCCTGGTCGACGGGGTGCCGCGCACCCTGGGCCTCCTGCCGATAGTGCGCAACTACGTCGACCACCAGCGTGACGTGATCGTGCGGAGGACGAAGTACGAGCTGAGCCAGCGCGAGGCCCGGCTCCACATCCTCGAGGGCCTGCTGATCGCGATCGCGAACATCGACGAGGTGATCGAGCTGATCCGCGGCTCGCGCGACCCCGACACGGCGCGCGACGGCCTGATCGAGCGCTTCGAGCTGTCTCGCCTCCAGGCGCAGGCGATCCTCGACCTCCGCCTCCAGCGCCTCACCGCCCTGCAGACGGACGAGATCAAGACCGAGCACGCCGACGTCGTCGAGCGCATCAAGTGGCTGCGCGACATCCTCGGCGACGAGGCCAAGGTCATGGGCCTGATCCGCGACGAGCTGCTCGAGATCAGGGACAGCTACGGCGACGACCGGCGCACCGAGATCACGCACTCCGAGGACGAGATCGACATCGAGGACCTGATCGCCGACCAGCAGATGGTCATCGCGATCACCCACTCCGGCTACATCAAGACGCTGCCACTGGCGACCTACCGCCAGCAGAAGCGCGGCGGCATCGGCGTGACCGGGATGGACATGAAGGACGAGGACTACATCGAGCACCTCTTCGTGAGCTCGACGCACGACTATCTCCTCTTCTTCACGAACCGCGGCAAGGTCTACCGCCAGAAGGTCTACGAGCTGCCGGAGGCCTCACGGACGGCGAAGGGTCGCGCCCTCGTGAACCTGCTGCCGTTGCGCGAGGGCGAGCGGGTGCAGTCGGTCCAGGCCACGCGCGATTTCACCGAGGGCAAGTACCTCGTGTTCGCGACTCGCAAGGGCCAGATCAAGAAGACCGAGTTCCTGGCCTACAACACGCCCATCAAGGCCGACGGGATCATCGCGATCAGGATCCGCGACGACGACGAGCTCGTGCAGGTGCGGCGCACCAGCGGTGCCGACGACATCATCATGGTGTCGCGCTCGGGCCAGGCGGCGCGCTTCAACGAGGATCAGGTGCGCCCGATGGGCCGCGACACCGGCGGCGTGCGTGGCATGAACGTCAGCCGTGGCGATAACCGCGTGCTCGCCATGGACGTCATTCGCCCCGACATGGAGCTGCTGGTGGTCACCGAGAACGGCTACGGCAAACGCACCGCGATCGAGGAGTACCCGGTCAAGGGCCGTGGCTCGATGGGCGTCAAGACGATCGGGCTGACCGAGAGGAAGGGCGGCCTGGCCGGCGCGCGGATCGTGCGCGAGCACCATGACCTCGTGTTCATCTCGCAGAGCGGGATGGTGCAGCGGACGAGCGTGAAGGGCATCTCGAAGCAGGGCCGCCCGGCCCAGGGCGTGCGGGTGATGAACCTGCGCGAGGACGACGTTGTCAGCGCGGTGGCGCTGGTGATGGAGACGTCGGCCGACACGGCGGCGCCGGTGCAGGACGACCTGCCGCCCATCGAGGGGTTCGAGGCGCCCGACCCAGAGGCGCCCGACTCGGAAGCGCCCGACTCCGACGAGTAGTCGCCCGCGTTGCCGAACCGTCGCCTGACGGCGGGCGCGTCTGCTTCAATTCGTCGTACCAGGGAAAGGAGGTGGTCCGAGCTTTGAGTGACAGTTTTCTTGGGACCCTGGAGGTGTCCGGCCGCTAAATCGGTGCTGGGCCCCGTCTAGCGGAGTCCAACCCGAGACACCGTCGGCAGAGAGGGCCGGGAGTGGTCCCTCTGGTCGCAGTACTCGATGCCGACCCCGTCCAGCAGCATTTGCGAGGGGCGTCCTGCGGGGCGCCCCTCGTGCTTAGCGGGGCCGGGGCCTAGGGGGTCGTTTCGGTGCCGGTCTCGGTGGTGTCCGTGCCGGACTCCAACTGCCGCTCCAGGGCATCGACACGGGACTGGAGATCGTCGACGTCGTCACCGACCGCATCCAGGCGGTCGGTGGCCTTGCTCGCCGCTTCCTCGACAGTCTTGAGGCGGCGGTCCAGCTTCGAGACGTCCTCGGCCGGGGCCAAGTCGTCGAGGCGGCTCTCGAGGTCGTCGAGGCGGTTCGTGAGCTGGCTCTGCACCCGGCTGATCTGGCCGCTGGCCCGCGCGCTCTGCTCCTTGCCGTCGTCGTCCCTGTTGGCGGTGACCAGCGCGATCACGGCGATCGCCGTCGCGGCGACGGCCCACACTCCGGCCACCAGCACCCAGCGGCGCAGGCCGCGGACGTCGTCTGCGGTGGCGGGCTCAGGGGGACGGCTGGGCGGGACCGAAGGCGGATCGCCCGTCAAGCCGCCACCAGGTACTGCTCCCAGGCAGCGGGGATCGTGGGCGTGGCCACGTGGATGAAGATCGTCGCGCTGGGGGCCTTCGGCTTACGCGCGGGGGCCATGTTCGCCTGGACCGGAAGGCGGTCCCCCTTGCGCCTGTTGCACGGCGCGCAGCAAGCGACGATGTTGTCCCAGGTCGAGCGGCCGCCCTTGGAGCGCGGCACCACGTGGTCGACCGTGAGGTTGCCTCGCTCGTGGCCGCAGTACTGGCAGGTCCAGCGATCGCGCGCGAACACCGCCCGGCGCGTGATCTTGCGACGGTGGGCGTCGCGTGGGATGCGCACGTAGACGAGCAACCGAATGACCACCGGGCGCGCGAGCGTAATGCTCTCGGCGTGCAGCGACCAGTCGCCCTCCTCGAGGATCTCGGCTCGGTTTTTGAGGAGCAGTACGGCCGCCCGGCGGACTGTGCAGACGTTGATCGGCTCGTAGCTGGCATTCAGCACCAGCACCCGGCCGGACGAACCTGTGCGCTGCGCGGGCCGGCCGGCCCCGTGCAGCGCGCGCGCAGGGCCTGGTTCCGAGTCACCCGCCTCGGCTACGAGCATCCGATCCGTGCTCACTGCCACGACGCCGCTCAGTTTAGCCTGGCGCCCCGCTCGCATTCGTGTACGAACCGAGAACGCGCAGCTCTTCGACCTGGCCGCGCAGCCCGGCGAGCGCCTCGGCCACGAGGGGGTCGGCCGCCCCGCCCTCGAGGTCGGCGAAGAACATGTAATGCCCGAGCGACGTCCGCCGTGGGCGCGACTCGATGCGGGTCAGGTTCACGCCCCGGTCCGAGAACTGCCGCAGCGCGGCGACCAGCCAGCCGGGCGACTGGTCGCCGCCGCCCCAGAACACCAGCGAGGTCTTGCCGCCGGAGGCGGGCTCGCCGGCCTCGCCCGCGGGGGCCAGCCACACGAAGCGGGTGGCGTTGTCGGGGTGGTCCTCGACGTTGGCCACCAGGACGCGGCAGCCGTACAGCTCCGCGGCGAGGCGCGAGCCCAGCGCCACCGCCGGTTCGGCCGAGTCGCGCACCGACAGCACGGCGTCCGCGGTCGAGGCGGCCACGAAGCGCTCGGCGCCGCCCAGGCGCTCGCGCAGGAAGCGCCGGCACTGGGCAGTGGCCTGCGGGTGGGACACCACGTGGGTGACCTCGGCCAGGTCGAGCTCACGGGCGGCGACCACGCAGTGGTGGATGGGGTGAATCACCTCGGCGACGATGCGCACGCCGCCCGCCTCCAGGGCCAGGGTGTCGAGCGTGACCGACACAGCGCCCTCGAGCGCGTTCTCGATCGGGACCACCGCGCGGTCGACCTCCCCCTCCTGCACGGACATGACCGTCTCGTAGATCGTCGGGTACGGAACCTCCTCGACGCCCTCCGGGGCGGAGGCGCGGAGGGCCTCCTCGCTGTAGGTCCCGGCGGGACCCAGGTAGCCGACTCTGACGCCGCCCAGGCGAAGCTTGCGCTGCGGCGCCATCAGGCGCGGGCGGGAGCGCCGGCCATCGCGGTCTCGATCGCCTGCTGCTCCTCGGGCGACAGCTCCAGCTCGGACTCGCCCTCGCGCACCTGTTTCACGTAGACGCGCGCCTGGTCGCGGTGGAGGATCGAGGACACCACGACGCCGGTGCGCCGCGCGTCGAGCAGCGCCATCGTGCTCGATTGCCGGCCGGACATCTCGCCCCAGGCGTCGTAGCGCACCAGCGAGGTGTAGGCGACGCACCCGTCGATACGGCGCTCCGCCGTGGCCATCCGCTCCTCCAGCCGCACGGCCGTCTCCTCGACCCAGTCGCGCAGCTGCACGAAGGCCTCCTGGATCTGCGCGGCGTGCGCGACCAGGTCGGCCTGACCCCCGCCCAGCACGGCGCGCTGGGCGGCCCGGACCCTGCGCAGCTTCACCGCCAGCACGATCGCCCACAGCAGCGCCACGATCGCAAGGCCCGCGGCCGCGAGCGCCACGATGCCCTGAGTGGTGGTCAGGCCGTCCACGCGGCCAGGTTACTCAGCGGTTCCGCGGAGCCGCACGGGCGAGGCCCGAAGCAGTCGGCTTGGCCGGCTGCGCAGGGAAGAGGCTTCACCTCGTGAAGATGACCGAGGACTCCAGCGCGTTGTTGTCCGTCTTCTGCTCGCCGGCGACGGGTTCGACCTCGACGTTCACGGGCACGTTCTGGCCGGTCGGCGGCGTCTTGTCGAGCGGAATCGTGACGGGCTTGATCTCCCCGGGCGCGATCGTGTCGATGGTGTCCTCGCGAGTGGTGGCGTCCCCGCCGTCGCCCACGGTCACCCGCACCGTCACGTCGTTCTCCGTGTTCTCGCCCTGGTTCTGGATCTGGATCTCGAAGGAGAGGTCCTCCGAGAGCTGCACCGACGCCGAGCCGCCGGGGGCGAGCGCGACACCGCCGAGGGTCACCCCCGCGACGCCGTTGCCGTGCAGCCCGGGGGCGGCGTCCCCGCCGCCGGCCGTGCCGGTGCGCAGGGCGTTGACCTGGTCAGCTACGAAGTCGGGCTGAAGCCACTCGATGTCCGGGACGAAGCCCTTGCTGGGAAGGTCGGGCGCGGGCAGGCCCTCGTCGCGGAGCACGTCGAAGAGCGCACGGCGGAACCTCTGGGTGTCGACGATGTCGCTGGCGAGGAAGACCTGCATCTGCTTCGCCACGTCGTCGGAGCCCTGCCGCCTGTCCTGATCGCCGAGCGCGACTCGCAGTGCGTCGGTGATGTCGGCGAGCCCGTCGCGGCGCAGCTCCAGCACCCCGAGCAGCTCGTCCTGGGCGCCCTTGAGGTCACCGGGCACGTCGAGCCGCTCGGCGCGGTCGACCAGCTCGCTCGAATCGACCCGGTAGGCGTTGAGCGAGTTGATGATCGCCGTGGCCTGGTCGGTGCCGCCCTCGCCCTGGAGCAGCTTGAACAGCGAGTCGCCCTCCAGCTTCGACGCGCGGACCAGCTCGGCGGAGTCGTTCGCGTAGTCCTTGACCGCGTTCTCCTTGCGAGTGTTGAGACACCCGCGAACGAGCAGCACGAACAGGATCAGCAGGATCACGCCGCCGACCAGCGCGATCGTGCGCCGTACCATCAACGTCTGGCGGTCGGCCGACGGGCCGCGGGGCGATCGCCGACGTGAGCTCGCCGGCTCGTCCGGTTCGTCGAGGAAGGACAGCAGCAGTTTCCCCTCCTGGCGCCGATTGGGCGCCTGCCAAGGTTGAGTGGGAGTATGACCGCCGGGCAGGACGAGCCCGTTGCGGACCGAAAACGGAACCTGACGTGAAACGCCCCGAGACCAGACCCGCCGAGGAGCCCGGCACCATGCCCCTGGGCGGCCAGGACCCTACACAGGCGCTCCCCGGTGCAACCGGTCCACGGCTCGTGCTGGGCCGCTACCGCCTCGAGCGGCGGCTTGGCGCCGGCGGCTTCGGCGTGGTGTGGCTCGGGTGGGACGAGAAGCTGGAGCGCGAGGTGGCCGTCAAGGCCATTCCGCGCGAAAACGGCAGCGGGGAGCGCGTCGAGCGCGAGGCGCGCGCGGCCGCCCGGCTGAACCATCCCGGCATCGTGGCCATATACGAGCTGGCCTCGGATGAGCACGACGTATACCTCGTCTCCGAGTTGGTTCGGGGCCGAACCCTCGCGGAGCTGGTGCGGGCCAGCGCCGTCGCCGACCGCGACGTGGCCCGCATCGGGGTCGCGCTCTGCGACGCGCTCGACCACGCGCACGCGCGCGGGGTGATCCACCGCGACGTCAAGCCGCAGAACGTGATGGTGGTGGCCGACCCGGCCGCGGGGGCGGGTTTTGCCAAGCTCGCCGACTTCGGCGTGGCCCACGTGGTCAGCGACAACCCCCTGACGCACACCGGCGATGTGGTCGGAACGCTTGCGTATATGGCGCCGGAGCAGGCTGAGGGCGCGCGGGTCAGCCCGGCCAGCGACGTCTACTCGCTGGCGCTCACCCTCTACGAGGCCTGGACGGGCACCAACCCGGTGCGCGCCCTCAGCCTGCTCCGGCGCCATATACGCAAGCGTTCCGACCACATCGCCGGTGTGCGTCAGGGGG
>JACCSF010000317.1 GCA_013813135.1 Thermoleophilaceae bacterium
CGGCGACCAGGCGCACGTGCGCGAGCGGGCGTCGATCGGCGAAGGCAGCGTGGTCGGCCGAGGGGTCTCCGTGGAAAACGACGTAACCCTCGGCTCGCGCGTGCGCCTCCAGACCAACGCCTACGTCACGGCCTGGTCGGTGGTGGAGGACGACGTGTTCGTCGCGCCGGGCGTGGTGCTCACCAACGACCAGACGGCCGGGCGCCGGGCGCCCGGAGAGGAGCTGCGCGGCGCGACGTTGCGGCGCGCGTGCCGGATCGGCGGCGGCGCCGTGCTGCTGCCCGGCGTGGAGGTGGGCGAGGAGGCGTTCGTGGCGGCGGGCGCTGTTGTCACGGTCGACGTGCCGGCACGGGCGGTGGTGATGGGCGTTCCCGCCCGCGTCGTGCGCGACGTGGCGGAGGAGGAGCTGCTCTGACCGCCGCTGGGCGTGTGCTCGGCCGAGCCGAGCGCCTGCGGCGGAGCCGCCACCACCGGCCGTTGGCCGCTGATCGCGCCACGCTCTGTCTGGGAGCGGTCGCGGGCGTCGCGGTGGCCGCCGTCGCTGCGGGCGAGATCGGCCGGGTCTGGCGGCGCGGGTCGGCGCCGCTGCCGCGCGAGGCGGACAGCCTGGTGCTCGCGGTCGAGGAGGTGATGGCGGAGACCGCACAGGTGGCGCGGGCGGGCTACCGCGAGGTCTCCACGCGCGAGAACGCCACGTTCAACCTGCTCAGCTCGTTCGTCGTCACGTTCATCGTGGCGCGCGTGATCACCTACGGCCTGCGCCACCGGTCGCGGGTGGGCCCGTTCCGCAGCCTGCGGGTGGGGCGCCGCCACATCCATCACTTCGTGCCCGGCATCGTGATCGCGTTCGCGTCGGGAACGGGCGCGATCCTCACGCGCGACGAGGCGCTGGAGCCGAAGCTCGCGGTGCCGTTCGGCGTGGGCATGGGGTTGACGCTGGACGAGTCCGCCCTGCTGCTGGAGCTCGAGGACGTCTACTGGAGCCGCGAGGGGCTGCTGAGCGTGCAGATCACGCTGGCCGTGACGGCGCTGCTCGCCTCGATCGCGCTGGGGCTGCGCTTCCTGCGCCGCGGCGAGCAGGCCGTGCTCGAGCCGAGCAGTGCCTGAACGCGCTGCCGCCTGCTCCGATGGTTTGATTCGCGGCATGGAAAGTGGATCGCCTCCCCCTGAGCAACCCGAGCGGGTCCCGGGCCAAGGGCCCCAAGCCCCGCCGCCCGGACCGCAGACACCCCCGCCGGGCCCGCAGGCGCCGACGACCGGCTACACCGCCATCCCGGGTGGGCCTGAAACGCCGCCCAGCGGCTGGGAGCAGCCGATCGCAACGTCCGGGGGCTGGCAGGGGCAGCCGCTGGCCAGCTGGGGCAGCCGCGTCGGAGCGACTCTGCTCGACTGGCTGATCCTGCTCGTGCCGGCCCTGATCCTCTTCTTCGTGGTGGTCGCGGGCGCTGTGGGCATCTCGGGCGACGACGACACATCCACGGGCGCTGCCGTCGCTGCCGTGATCCTCTACGTCGTCCTGATCTTGGCGGTCATGCTGCTCTACGCGCCGCTGCTGATGATGCGGGAGGGCGCGCACAATGGCCAAACGCTCGGCAAGCAGGTGGTCGGCATCCGAGTCGTGCGCAACAACGGGGAGCGGATGGGCTTCCTCTGGGCGGCGCTGCGAGAGGTCGTGATCAAGGGACTCGCCGTCGGCATCGCCTCGTCGATCATCCCGTTCCTCCCGTGGTTGCTGGACAGCTGCTGGCCACTGTGGGATGACCAGAACCGCGCTCTGCACGACATGGCCGCGCAGACGCACGTGGTCACCGCCTGACTCAGGCCGCGGCCGGACGCAGGCGCTCCGCCGCCCCGGTCCAGATCATCTCGTCGCGGGCGGGGCCCACGCCGACCATCACGATCGGGACGTCGAGGTAGTCGGAGATGAACTCGAGATAGGACTGGGCGTTCGCCGGTAGCTCGTCCATCGAGCGCACGCCGGAGATGTCCTCGTGCCAGCCGGGCAGTTCGATCAGATCGCCCTGCACCTTGTGCACGATCGATTGGTGATAGGGAAACTCGTCGAACGTGGCCCCCTCGGGGCCGAGGTAACGCACGCCGACGTAGAGCGGATCGATGCCGGTGAGCACGTCGAGCTTCGTCACGACCAGGCCGGTGAACCCGTTGATTCGCGTCGCGTAACGCAGGGCCACCAGGTCGATCCAGCCGGTGCGCCGGGGACGCCCGGTGGTCGTGCCGAACTCGCCGCCGGCCTCGCGCAGACGCTCGCCGAGCGCCTCGTCCAGCTCGGTGGGGAACGGCCCGGCGCCCACCCGGGTGGCGTAGGCCTTGGCGATGCCCCAGACATCGTCGATCGAGCGTGGGCCCACCCCGGCTCCCGCGCAGGCGGCGCCGGCGACGGTGTTGGACGAGGTCACGAACGGGTAGGTGCCGTGGTCGATGTCCAGCAGCGCGCCCTGAGCCCCTTCGAAGACGACCAGCCCGCCCTGATCGATGACGCGCCAGGCGATCGGCGGGGTGTCGGCGATGTAGGGCTCGAGCCGGTGCCCCAGGATGCGGTACTCCTCGCTCATGGTGTGCAGGTCGAGCTCCGGGTCCTTCGCGAAGGGGCGCAGCATCAGCCGCTTGGGCTCAAGGGCCGTGTAGATCTTCTTGCGCAGGATCTTCTCGTCGAGCAGGTCCTGCATGCGGATGCCGAGCCGCGCGGCCTTGTCGGCGTAGCACGGGCCGATGCCGCGGCGGGTGGTGCCGATCTGCAGCTTCCCGAGCTGGGACTCGCCGGCGTGGTCGAGCAGCTTGTGGTAGGGCATGATCAGGTGCGCGTTGGCCGAGATGCGCAGGCCGCTCATGTCGATGCGACGGCGCGACAGCTCCGCGATCTCCTCGGTCAGCACCTTGGGGTCGACGACCACCCCGTTGCCGATCGCGCACAGCTTGCCGGGGTAGAGGATGCCCGACGGGATCAGGTGGAACTTGAACGTCTCGCCGTCGCGCACGATCGTGTGGCCGGCGTTGTTGCCGCCCTGGAAGCGGATGACGAGGTCAGCCTGCTCGGCGAGCAGATCGACGACCTTGCCCTTCCCTTCGTCGCCCCACTGGGCGCCCACGATGACCAGGCCAGCCATTGACTTCCCGAGTTTAGGTGGGCGGAGGCTGTCCGCGCGCACCCGGCCGAGCCGGGTGCTTGCGGCACGGCGGCTACGCGCCCTGAGCCGCCATGCGCAGGTCCGGCCCCATGATCGGGATCGGGTCATCGCAGATCTCGACCAGCCGCGACACGGTGCGCGCGCCGATCTGGCGCCGCAGTCGCAGGATCGGGTCGTAGCTGCTGTCCACGTCGAGCTCGGCCACCCTGCTCGTCACCTGCTCCACCCGGTCGACGATGCGCCTGAGGTCCTCCAGGTCGCGGCCGTCAAGCCGTCCGGACGCCGTGGCGTCGCGCAGCTCGCGGACGCTCGCCTGCAGCATGCGCGCCGGAGCGTCCGGATCGGCGTCGGGGATGTTGGTCGTCACGACGATCGAACGCCGGTCCTGCCAGCGCTCGTTGACGATCGAGTAGAGCTGCTCGAGCACCCACTCCGTGCGGCGCTCCGCGCCCAGGTCGTCGAGATGCAGTAGGTCGACGGTGCACAGG
>JACCSF010000330.1 GCA_013813135.1 Thermoleophilaceae bacterium
GCGTCGACCTGGTTCCGGATCGCCTCTCGGGGGCTCGCGAGCGCGGCGCCGAGGTGCTCGACCTGATCGAGCACGAGGCCGACCTGGCTGAGACGATCCGGCAGATGACGGACGGGCGTGGCACCGACTCCGTGATCGACGCCGTCGGGATGGAGGCCCACGGGTCTCCGGGCGCCAAGCTGGCGCAGCAGGTCGCGGGCCTGCTGCCCGACTCGATCGCTGAGCAGCTCATGCAGAAGGCCGGCATGGACCGCATGCACGCGTTCTATCTGGCGATCGACATCGTCCGGCGCGGCGGCACGATCTCGCTGATCGGCGTCTATGGCGGCATGGCCGACCCTCTGCCGCTGCTGACGATCTTCGACAAGCAGATCCAGCTGCGCATGGGGCAGGCCAACGTGAAGCGCTGGGTGGACGACATCATGCCTCTGCTCACCGACGACGATCCGCTCGGCGCGGAGCAGTTCGCCTCGCACCGCGTTCCGCTCGACCAGGCGCCGGACGCCTACTCCAAGTTCCAGAAGAAGGAGGACGGCTTCTTCAAGGTCCTGCTCTCGCCGTAGCGCAGCTCTACCATGGCGAACATCTACGGGCCCACCTTCGAGGAAGAGGATCGGCCGCCCGGCTTCAAGTCACGCCACGCCCGCATCGACTACTGGGATCGGGAGGTCGGGCCGGCCAGGCCCTGATCGCCTGCTGCCTCGACGCAGGCCTCGACCTCGGTGCTCGGGCACAGCTCGAGCGCGTCGGCCATCCGCCGCAGCAGGTCCCAGAGCTGCTCGCGCTCGGTCGCGCCGAGTGCGTTGAGCATGTCCTGCTCGCCCGCTTCGATCGCTTTGTCGGCGTCGGTCAGCAGTTGCCGCCCCTCCGTGGTCAGCTCGACGACGTAGCGGCGCCGATCCGACGGGTCGCGGTTCCGCTCGATCAAGCCGCGCGCGTAGAGCTGCCCGGTCAGGCTGGCGAGGTTGCTGGAGTCGATGCCGAGGGCGTCGGCCAGCTCGCCCTGCGAGCACGAGCCGATCGCCTGGAGCTGCTTGATGACGATGAACTGCTGGGCGCCGAGGTTCAGCGGACGCAGCGCGCGGCGAAAGCGCGCGGTCGATTCTTGGCCGAGCCGAGCGAGCAGCAGCCCGTAGGGGATGCGGTCGACTGCGCTCTCTGAGGCCTGGGCCATGGCTACGAGATTACCTTCGAACATCTTGGGTATACTACCATCATGGTAATCAACCACGATCTTCATCAGGAGGCTTCATGACCACCGCTGTCCAGCCCTTCACGGGCACCTACAACGCCGACCCCGTTCATTCGACCTTCGGCTTCGCCGTGAACTACGCAGGCACCGGCAAGTTCCGCGGCACGCTCGGCGACGTGAGCGCCTCGCTCGACGCCGGTGACGACGGTCTCGCGCTCGAGGGGGCGGCCCGGGTCGAGTCGATCTCGATCCAGGATCCCGCGCAGTTCAGGGCCCATGTGCTCGGCCCGGACTTCTTCGACACCGAGAACCACCCCGAGGTGACCTTCCGCTCGAGCCGGATCGAGCTCGACGAGGACGGCACCGCTCGCCTCGACGGCGAGCTGACGATCGCCGGGATCACCCGGCCGGTCGCGATCGCCGGTACCTGGGCGGAGCCCGTGGCAGCCGCCGGCGGCGGCCTGCGCACGGGGCTCGAGCTGGCGACGGTGATCGACCGTCGCGACTTTGGCTTCGAGTGGCAGATGCAGCTGCCCAGCGGCGGCGACGCGCTCGGCTACGAGGTGACGCTCGACGTGAGCCTCGCCCTGGTCCAGCCCGAGGCCTAATGCGCATCCTCGGGATCTCGGGGTCGTTCAGGCGCGACTCCCACAACACCCGGCTGCTCCGGGCGGCGGCGCTGACGCTGCCGCCCGGGGCGGAGCTCGAGCTGTTCGACGGCCTTGGCGCCCTGCCGCTGTACTGCGAGGACGGCGACACGCACCCGGTGCCGGAGACCGTCGAGCGCCTCAGGGGGCAGATCGCCGCCGCCGACGCGCTGCTGATCGCCACGCCAGAGTACAACGCCTCGATTCCGGGGGTGCTCAAGAACGCGATCGACTGGGCCTCGCGCCCATTTCCGGACAACGCGCTGCGCGGCAAGCCCGTTGCCGTGATCGGCGCCAGCACGGGCCTCTTCGGTGCGGTGTGGGCGCAGTCGGAGCTGCGCAAGGTGCTCAACCACACCGGCGCGGACGTGCTCGAGGCCGAGCTGCCGGTGGGGCTAGCGAGCCAGGCCTTCACTCCGACGGGCGAGCTGGCCGATCCGGAGCTCCAGCGACGCCTCGTCGAGCTGACCGGGGCGCTCGCCCGCGAGGCGGCGGGTAACGTGACGCGCACCGATGACCGAGTCGAGCCTCGAGACCGTACGCCGGCTCTTCGCGCGGTTTGACCGCGGCGGGCTCGAGACCGCGCTCGACCTGATCGCCGAGGACTTCGTCGTAGAGGTCCCCGGCTCGATGTCCGCGGAGCCCGACGTGTACGAGGGCCACGACGGGGCGCGGCGCTACTTCGCCGGTTTCGACGGGCTCCTGGAAGGGGTCCGCTTCGAGCCCATCGACGTGATCGACCAGGGCGACGCCGTGATCGTCTGGCTGCGACTGTCCGGCCGCGGTGTGGCCAGCGGCATCGAGGTCGAGCAGCACGCCGCCGTGGCCACGTGGGTGGAGGACGGAAAGGTCACGCGCATGGAGCCGCACCCGGACATGGACTCCGCCCGCAAGGCCCTCGGCGCCTAGATGGTTGATTCCATGCCGTTAGGCGACGTAGGCGACGAGGGAGCGGCTTGGGCGGCCGAGTTTGTGGTTGAGGTTGATGCAGGCCGCGAGTGTGAGCAGCCTGGTCGCGATCCGGACTCTGAG
>JACCSF010000340.1 GCA_013813135.1 Thermoleophilaceae bacterium
CACCCGCCGCGCCCCAGCCGCAAGCTGCTGATCACCGCCGTGGGAGCTGCTCTCGCCTCGGCCGGGCCGAACTCGCTGGGCGCCTACCTGGTGGCGTCGGCCGTGGACGTCGGCATCGCCGAGGGCGCTGCCGGCGCGCTGTCCGCCGCCGGCAGCGCCTTGTGCCTGGTGGTCCGGGTCGCGTTGGGACATCGCGCCGACCGGCGGCGCGACTACGGCTTCTCGACGATGGTGGCGCTGCTGGTGACCGGCGCGGCCGGCTTCGCCCTACTGGCGGTCGGGGAGCCCGCGCCGTTCGTGGCCGGGGCGTTCGTCGCCTTTGCGTTCGGGTGGGGCTGGCCGGGGCTGTTCAACCTCGCGGTCGTCGACCTCCACCGCGAGGCGCCGGGAGCCGCCAGCGGGATCTCGCAGACCGGCATCTACGTGGGCGCCGCCATGGGGCCGGCCGCCTACGGCCTGCTCTCGTCGGAGATCGGCTATGCGGCCACGTGGGGCGTGGCCGGGGGCCTCTCCCTGGTGGCCGCGGCGGCGGTGGCCTACGCCGCGCGGGCACCGAAATAGGGTTTACCTCATCCGCGGTCCCGGTACCCATTCGGTGAAGGCACCGGGGCCGGTTTTCGGCACATAGTGGGTTTCCCCCGACCCAGCCCCGGCATTTGACGGCGAGCCCGGACGAAGGCATCCGGGCTCGTTGCCGCTTGGAGGGCTCGCGTTGCCCGGCGTGTGGGGAGCACGGGGCCCGGCCGCTTAGCGCCCGGCGAAGTCCGGGTCGCGCTTCTCGAAGAAGGCGCGGGCGCCCTCGGCGAAGTCCTCGCTGGCGGCCAGCGTCTCCTGCGCCGCCACCTCCTGTTCGAGCGTGACCGCGATCGCCGGCTTGGCCGCCGCGTCCAGCACCCGCTTAGCCAGGCCGACCGCGCGAGGCGCGCACGCCAGCAGCTCGGTCGCGAGGCCCTCGGTCGCGGCGTCGAGCTCCGCGGCGGGTGCGATTCGGTTTGCGAAGCCGATGCGGTGCGCCTCGCGGCCGTCGATCACCTTGCCGGTCATGATCAGCTCCTTGGCGTTGCCGAGCCCGACCACGGCCGGCAGCCGCGAACAGCCGCCGACGTCGGGCAGCAGGCCGATGCGGACCTCCATGATCCCGGCCACGGCGTCCTCGGCCATCGTGCGGAAGTCGCAGGCCAGCGCGAGCTCGAAGGCGCCCCCCAGCGCCGCGCCGTGGATCTGGCAGATCGTCGGCTTGGGCATCTCCTCGAGCAGGTTCCACCAGGCGAGCAGCGGCCGGCGGAAGGTGCGCAGGCGGCTGGCGTCCTCGGACAGTTCGCGCAGGTCGTTGAGGTCCATGCCCGACGAGAACATCGCGCCCTCGCCGCGTACCACGACCACGCGCACTTCGGCGTCGGCCGCGGCGGCCTCGATCGCGCCGCCGAGCTGCGCGATCAACTCCCCGTTCAGTGCGTTGCGCTTGTCGGGACGGTTCAGGACGAGGTGGCGGACCGCGCCGCGATCCTCTGTTCGGACCAGTGACATGGCGCTCAGGCTACCCGGCGCACCGCCCCGCGGGGCTGAAAGGTTGCGCCCAGGGCAGAGGAAGGCATGGCACTGCCTAGAAGCGCTGTGCCATGCGAGTCCGCGATCCACGCAGCCGAAGCCGTACGCACCCCGCCAAGCCGGGTGCCTCCGGCCATCGAGCGCCGCGCGAGCTCGTCGCGGCCATCATCGGCGCCGAGGCGGGGACCGGCATCGGCCTGCTCGTGCTCGGAAGCACGGCGCTGGCGCCGCTCGGGCTGGCTGCGCTGGGCGCGGCGATCGGCGCCGGCGGGGTGTACATCAGGAACACGCTGGTGCGCCGCTGGCTGCGCGCCCAGCTGCGCGCCGCGCGCTAGGTAGTGGTTCCGGCCCCCTGGCCGGAACCACTAGATTCACCCGCACATGTCGGACCTCGAAGAGGCGCTCGAGCGCGCCCGCGGCGGAGGGCCGCAGCGCCACCGCGACAAGTCGCAGGAGCAGGGCAAGCTGCCCGTGCGTGAGCGCGTGGCGCGCCTGGTCGACGCGGACAGCTTCGTCGAGGACGCCGTGCTCGCGAACTGGGAGCAGGACGGCTTCGGCGCCGACGGCGTGGTCACAGGGATGGCGACGCTCGGCGGCCGACCGATCGCGCTGATGGCGAACGACCCCACCGTCAAGGCAGGCTCGTGGGGACCCAAGACCGTCGAGAAGATCATCCGCATCCAGGAGCAGGCGCTCGAGCACCTCGTGCCGATGCTCTACCTGGTCGACTCCGCCGGGGCGCGCATCACGGAGCAGGTGCAGATGTTCCCTGGCCGCCGCGGCGCCGGCCGCATCTTCCACACCGAGGTGAAGCTGTCGGGCGTCGTCCCGCAGGTGTGCGTCCTGTTCGGGCCCAGCGCGGCCGGGGGCGCCTACATCCCCGCCTTCTGCGACGTCGTGATCATGCGCGACGGCAACTCCTCGATGTACCTCGGGTCGCCGCGCATGGCCGAGATGGTGATCGGCGAGACCGTGTCGCTCGAGGAGATGGGCGGGGCGCGCATGCACACCGGCGTGTCCGGCTGCGGCCACTTCCTCGTGAAGTCCGACGAGGAGGGCATCGACCTCGCCAAGCGCTATCTCGGCTACTTCCCGATCAACTGGCGCGAGGAGCCGCCCACCGCGCCGCCGGCCGAGCCGTCCACCGAGCTGCCCGCCATCCCGGTGGACGAGAACAAGCCGTTCGACATGCTCGAGCTGGTCCACGCGCTGGTGGACGCCGACTCGTTCCTCGAGGTGCACAAGCGCTGGGCGAAGGAGCTGATCGTGGGCTACGCGCGGCTCGACGGGCGTGCGATCGGCATCGTGGCGAACCAGCCCAAGCAGCGCGGCGGCGTGCTCTTCGTCGACTCCTCGGACAAGGCGGCGCGCTTCATCTGGACATGCAACGCCTTCAACCTGCCGCTGCTGTTCCTGGCCGACGTGCCCGGCTTCATGATCGGCACGCAGGTCGAGCGCCAGGGCATTATCCGCGCCGGCGCGAAGATGATCTCGGCGGTGTCGGAGGCGACCGTGCCGAAGCTCTCGGTGATCGTTCGCAAGGCCTACGGCGCGGGGCTGTACGCCATGGCCGGCCCGGCGTTCGAGCCCGACGCCTGCATCGCGCTGCCGGAGGCGAAGATCGCGGTGATGGGCCCCCAGGCGGCCATCAATGCGGTCTTCTACAACCAGATCCAGGCGATCGAAGAGCCGCACGAGCGCGAGCGGCGGACCGAGGAGCTGCGGGCCGAGTACAAGGCGGAGATCGACATCCTGCACCTCGCCTCCGAGCTGGTGATCGACGCCGTGGTGCAGCCCGCTGACCTGCGTCCCGACCTGATCAAGCGGTTCACCGCCTACGCGTCGCGCGACCGCTCCTGGCCGGCCAAGCGGAATCCCGTCACGCCCGTCTAGATTCAAGGGGTGACCTCGCCCGCCCCCGATACGCCCCGCTACCGCTGGGCCGTGCTCGCGATCGGCGCGGCGTCGACGGCGGCGATGGCGGCGGCCCAGGGCGGGCTGCCCGCGCTCGGCCCGGCGCTGCAGCACACCTTCGGGAGGTCGACCGGATCGGCGAGCGCGCCGTGCTGGCGCTGGGGCCGGCGCTCGGCGGGCTCGCGCTCTCTTCGGTGGTCCTCGCGGACGGCTACGGGGCGCTGCTGGCGGGCGTC